>NZ_JAGYGG010000094.1:0-1187 GCF_019947335.1 Pseudomonas sp. BF-R-24 | reverse complement strand
AGCAGAAGGAGTGTTGCAGATGAAGCAGAGACCTCGGATCTATTACACCGAAAGCCAGAAAAAACTGATGTGGGATCACTGGCAGAAAGGCGACTCTCTCCAGCACATAGCCCAACTATTTGATCGAAACCATTCATCGATACAGCGCATCTTGGCGGAAACAGGCGGTATCAGACCCGCTGTACGCCGCAGGTCCAGATTGGCGCTGACGTTGGCTGAGCGCGAAGAGATTTCGCGTGCAGTGGTGGCAGGTAACTCGATCCGTTCCATGGCCGCGCTGCTAGGGCGAGCAGCCTCTACCATCAGTCGTGAGATCAGACGCAACGGTGGCCAAGGAGGCTACCGGGCTAATCAAGCTGATCAGGCTGCCTGGGATCGCGCCCATCGACCTAAGGTCTGCAAACTTGTTGAGAACCGAACGGTGGCGCAAATTGTTGCAGACAAGCTTCAATTGCAGTGGTCACCGGAACAAATTGCCGGTTGGTTGAAGCGTACCTACCCGGACGATACGAGCTATCAGGTGTCACACGAGACGATCTATCGCACGCTCTTCATACAGGCCCGCGGGGCTCTGAAGAAGGAGTTGCTTGAGCATTTACGGCGCACGCGGGCCATGCGTCGCTCGCGCCATCACACGCAGAAGAAAGAAAATCACGGTCGAATCACTGACGCGGTATCGATCCGCGAACGCCCGGCCGCGGCTAAGGATCGGGCGGTGCCAGGTCACTGGGAAGGCGACCTGCTGTGCGGTAGCAGGAACAGCCAAATTGCCACTCTTGTGGAGCGTCATACCCGCTACGTAATGCTGGTGAAATTGGACGGTAAGGATAGCGAGACGGTCATCAGCGCCCTGATCGAAAACGCCCGTAACTTACCCCAAGAACTCTACCAATCGCTGACCTGGGATCGCGGCAAAGAGATGGCTGACCATAAGCGCTTTACGGTGGCTACCGACATCAAGGTCTACTTCTGCGATCCTCATCGTCCCTGGCAACGGGGATCGAATGAGAACACCAACGGCTTGTTAAGGCAGTACTTCCCGAAAGGAACCGACCTTGCGGAGCACTCGCAAGCCACGCTCAATGAAGTCGCAAGGCAGCTAAATAGCCGCCCTCGGAAAACACTAGACTACGAAACACCCGCTGAACGATTTAGCCAATCTGTTGCGTCGACCGGTTGAATCCACA
>NZ_JAGYGG010000093.1:0-1190 GCF_019947335.1 Pseudomonas sp. BF-R-24 | reverse complement strand
GGAGATTCTATGTTGCAGGGGAACCCTGCAACTTCAAATTCGGCTGGTATTCGCTCTGGTTTTTCATGAGGGCGAATGCCACTCGGCAAAGCTTGCGGGCAAGAATGACCAAGGCCTGAGTTCTGGCCAGACCTCTAGCCAAATAGCACTCATAGTACGGCTTCCAGACGGGAGACCGGCACGCCGCCATGGCGGCATTGTGCGCAAGTCGCCGTAACTCTC
Source organism: Pseudomonas sp. BF-R-24 (assembly GCF_019947335.1). Taxonomy (NCBI): domain Bacteria; kingdom Pseudomonadati; phylum Pseudomonadota; class Gammaproteobacteria; order Pseudomonadales; family Pseudomonadaceae; genus Pseudomonas; species Pseudomonas sp. BF-R-24. Next base: position 968 of record NZ_JAGYGG010000093.1, on the reverse strand, counting down.
CATCACCTTTTTTGCTCAAGTGGCGGGGGCTGTGCTTCTTCGCCGAATCCTTTGCTCTCAAATCCATCCCCAAAAAGGCAATGAACGCATCGGCACTGGCGAAATGACCACGCATGAAGGTGGTTGCCAAACCAGTAGCAGTCAGTTCGCCGATCCCTTCAATCGCTTTGCAGCGTCTGATGTTTTCGCTAATACCAGCCTCTTGGCTAGCCTTACGCAGTAACTTCTGAATAGCCTGATCAGACTGTTTGAAGTGCTCCAACTGCTGGGCCGATAGCGCTTTCAAAAGGGGTTCGCTCGACCAGCTCAGCATGAGCGCGACGTGGGCTTTTATCAGTTGAGCACGTTTGTTAAGCAAGCTTTTAAGCACGGTATAGAGCGGCGGCGGTGGGTTCCAGATCCGCAGCCGTTGCTGCTCACTGGACAGATAACGTGCCAGCAGGCGGGCATCACACGGATCGGTTTTTGCTCGCTGGCCAATACTTTCGCGGTAATGACTCACCCGATAAGCATCCACAACATAAACGCGATGGCCCATGCCATGAGCCAGTTCAGCCGCGTCCAAGTGGTAGAGGCTGGTGGCCTCCAGGGCAATCGAGCTTTGCGCCGGCAGGGTCTTGAGCCAACGGCCTATAGCCGTGCGATCGTTGCTGATGAACTGGGTATTTTCCAGGTCCTCGCGGTAAACGACGATTTCGGCCTTGGCCACGTCGATACCAACCACCGTTGGTGAGGTAAGGATTGTCATGACGAATCCTCGGAGCTAGGGTTTAGATGCTTGTCGGGGTCTACCGTAGCGCTGGCTTGCCTCTATCGTCGGTTTTACCGATGAATTCCTTATCGGCGCTTTAGGTAGAAAGGGCGGAACGAGAAGTCTCCCACGGTCCGTACTGGCTAGAGTCGGAATCGAGCTGTTAGTCCCGCCCACCCCTTCAAGTCTAAACATACAAGCGAGCTTGCTCGCGATG
>NZ_JAGYGG010000092.1:0-1441 GCF_019947335.1 Pseudomonas sp. BF-R-24 | reverse complement strand
ACGAAGTGGTTGATGCCATGCTTCCAAGAAAAGCTTCTAAGCTTCAGGTAACCAGGAACCGTACCCCAAACCGACACAGGTGGTTGGGTAGAGAATACCAAGGCGCTTGAGAGAACTCGGGTGAAGGAACTAGGCAAAATGGCACCGTAACTTCGGGAGAAGGTGCGCCGGTGAGGGTGAAGCATTTACTGCGTAAGCCCACGCCGGTCGAAGATACCAGGCCGCTGCGACTGTTTATTAAAAACACAGCACTCTGCAAACACGAAAGTGGACGTATAGGGTGTGACGCCTGCCCGGTGCCGGAAGGTTAATTGATGGGGTTAGCTAACGCGAAGCTCTTGATCGAAGCCCCGGTAAACGGCGGCCGTAACTATAACGGTCCTAAGGTAGCGAAATTCCTTGTCGGGTAAGTTCCGACCTGCACGAATGGCGTAACGATGGCGGCGCTGTCTCCACCCGAGACTCAGTGAAATTGAAATCGCTGTGAAGATGCAGTGTATCCGCGGCTAGACGGAAAGACCCCGTGAACCTTTACTATAGCTTTGCACTGGACTTTGAATTTGCTTGTGTAGGATAGGTGGGAGGCTTTGAAGCGTGGACGCCAGTTCGCGTGGAGCCATCCTTGAAATACCACCCTGGCAACTTTGAGGTTCTAACTCAGGTCCGTTATCCGGATCGAGGACAGTGTATGGTGGGTAGTTTGACTGGGGCGGTCTCCTCCTAAAGAGTAACGGAGGAGTACGAAGGTGCGCTCAGACCGGTCGGAAATCGGTCGTAGAGTATAAAGGCAAAAGCGCGCTTGACTGCGAGACAGACACGTCGAGCAGGTACGAAAGTAGGTCTTAGTGATCCGGTGGTTCTGTATGGAAGGGCCATCGCTCAACGGATAAAAGGTACTCCGGGGATAACAGGCTGATACCGCCCAAGAGTTCATATCGACGGCGGTGTTTGGCACCTCGATGTCGGCTCATCACATCCTGGGGCTGAAGCCGGTCCCAAGGGTATGGCTGTTCGCCATTTAAAGTGGTACGCGAGCTGGGTTTAGAACGTCGTGAGACAGTTCGGTCCCTATCTGCCGTGGACGTTTGAGATTTGAGAGGGGCTGCTCCTAGTACGAGAGGACCGGAGTGGACGAACCTCTGGTGTTCCGGTTGTCACGCCAGTGGCATTGCCGGGTAGCTATGTTCGGAAAAGATAACCGCTGAAAGCATCTAAGCGGGAAACTTGCCTCAAGATGAGATCTCACTGGGACCTTGAGTCCCCTGAAGGGCCGTCGAAGACTACGACGTTGATAGGTTGGGTGTGTAAGCGCTGTGAGGCGTTGAGCTAACCAATACTAATTGCCCGTGAGGCTTGACCATATAACACCCAAGCAATTTGACTACTCGAAAGAGCATCAGATTGCGGTGTGTGAAGACGAAAGAACCGAAAGTTCGACGCT
>NZ_JAGYGG010000091.1:0-1508 GCF_019947335.1 Pseudomonas sp. BF-R-24 | reverse complement strand
ACCGACTGGAATTTCTGGTACTTGGAAATTTCCACCGGGCCGTCGTAGGTCATGCTTTGCATTTTGCGTGGAGGGTACTTGGCGTAGGTTTTCATCAGGTTGTTGATCGCGATGCTGATGGGAACCATCGACCAGGTGCGTTCGGTGAAGTTGCTCATGAAAATGTCGTAGCGTTCCTGCGGATCCTGCAACAGGTCGAAGACCTGCGGCACGGTCGCCACGTACTTACTCTCACCTTTCCAGCCCAGGTTGGAATCGACCGCCAAGCCACCGGTCTGGGCGCCGTTATCGCCGCGCAGGTTGAACACGGCCTTGAAGTTGCCGACACGGGCGGCACCAGGGGACAGTTCGTTCTCCGTGAAGTAGAACCATTCCTTGCGTGGAGATGGGCCGGTGCCAAGCAACACCGGGGACATGTCGTAACTGTCGAACATGATCGGCTGACCTTCGCGGTCTTTCTCTGGCAGTTTGATGCCGGCCACCGCGGCAAACGTCGCCATCAGGTCCAGTCCACCGATGATGTCGTGGTTTTTCACCGCGGGTTTGATTTTGCCCGGCCAAACCATGATCGCCGGCACCCGGTTGCCACCTTCACGTACCGTGCCTTTGGTGCCGCGGAAGGGCGTGTAGCCGGCGTCCGGATAAACGTCCTGCCAGGCGCCGTTATCGGTGGTGTAAACCACCAGGGTGTTTTTATCCATTCCCAGCGCTTTCAACTTGTCCATGATGCGGCCAATGCGGGTGTCGAGTTCCACCACCGAGTCGGCGTACTTGGATTTGGAGATCGATTTGTGCACGAACTCCGGTGCTGGCAAGTTCGGCTGGTGCACCTTCATGAAGTTGACGTTGATGAAGAACGGCTTGTCAGATTTGGCGGCGGTGTCGAGGAACTCCATTGCGGCTTTCTCGACATAACCGTCAAAGTAGGGAATCCCAACCACGCCGGGTTTTCCATCAATGACCGGCGTATCAACATACTCGCCATTGATCTTGAACTCCTCGACCGGTTTTTCACCGGCCTTGCCGGACAATGCGCCCTTGGTCACCTTGACGAACATGGCGCGAGTCTCCGGGTCCATGTCCGGGAACCATTCGGGATCTGCGTAGGTGTAGGCGTTGAGATGATAAAGACCGACGTATTTCATGACGTCGTAACCCTGGGCGTTGGGCATTGCATAATCGGCTTCGCCCAGGTGCCACTTGCCGGTGAAGTAGGTGTCGTAGCCACCGGTTTTCAGCACGGAGGCCAAGGTCCATTCCGCTGCCGGCAAGCCACCGCCCTGGCCCTGGAAGGCCACGGTGGTCATGCCGCTTCGGTTGGGAATGCGCCCGGTTTGCATGGCCGCCCGACCCGGCGTGCAACTGGGTTGCGCATAGAACGAGAAGAAGGTTGTGCCTTGCGCCGCCAGTTCGTCGATGCTCGGCGTCGGCATGCCGCGACCCACACCGCCGCCATAGGGGCCCAGGTCACCGTAGCCGGTATCGTCGGATACGATAAAAAGGATGTT
>NZ_JAGYGG010000090.1:0-1527 GCF_019947335.1 Pseudomonas sp. BF-R-24 | reverse complement strand
CAGCCTACCACCTTAAACTTGGACAACCAACGCCAAGCTGGCCTAGCCTTCTCCGTCCCTCCATCGCAATAACCAGAAGTACAGGAATATTAACCTGTTTTCCATCGACTACGCTTTTCAGCCTCGCCTTAGGGACCGACTAACCCTGCGTCGATTAACGTTGCGCAGGAAACCTTGGTCTTTCGGCGTGGGTGTTTTTCACACCCATTGTCGTTACTCATGTCAGCATTCGCACTTCTGATACCTCCAGCAAGCTTCTCAACTCACCTTCACAGGCTTACAGAACGCTCCTCTACCGCATCACCCGAAGGTGATACCCGTAGCTTCGGTGTATGGTTTGAGCCCCGTTACATCTTCCGCGCAGGCCGACTCGACTAGTGAGCTATTACGCTTTCTTTAAAGGGTGGCTGCTTCTAAGCCAACCTCCTAGCTGTCTAAGCCTTCCCACATCGTTTCCCACTTAACCATAACTTTGGGACCTTAGCTGACGGTCTGGGTTGTTTCCCTTTTCACGACGGACGTTAGCACCCGCCGTGTGTCTCCCATGCTCGGCACTTGTAGGTATTCGGAGTTTGCATCGGTTTGGTAAGTCGGGATGACCCCCTAGCCGAAACAGTGCTCTACCCCCTACAGTGATACATGAGGCGCTACCTAAATAGCTTTCGAGGAGAACCAGCTATCTCCGAGCTTGATTAGCCTTTCACTCCGATCCACAGGTCATCCGCTAACTTTTCAACGGTAGTCGGTTCGGTCCTCCAGTCAGTGTTACCTAACCTTCAACCTGCCCATGGATAGATCGCCCGGTTTCGGGTCTATTCCCAGCGACTAGACGCCCTATTAAGACTCGCTTTCGCTACGCCTCCCCTATTCGGTTAAGCTCGCCACTGAAAATAAGTCGCTGACCCATTATACAAAAGGTACGCAGTCACCCAACAAAGTGGGCTCCCACTGCTTGTACGCATACGGTTTCAGGATCTATTTCACTCCCCTCTCCGGGGTTCTTTTCGCCTTTCCCTCACGGTACTAGTTCACTATCGGTCAGTCAGTAGTATTTAGCCTTGGAGGATGGTCCCCCCATATTCAGACAAAGTTTCTCGTGCTCCGTCCTACTCGATTTCATGACTAAGAGATTTTCGCGTACAGGGCTATCACCCACTATGGCCGCACTTTCCAGAGCGTTCCGCTAATCTCAAAGCCACTTAAGGGCTAGTCCCCGTTCGCTCGCCACTACTAAGGGAATCTCGGTTGATTTCTTTTCCTCAGGGTACTTAGATGTTTCAGTTCCCCTGGTTCGCCTCTTGCACCTATGTATTCAGTACAAGATAACCATCTTATGATGGCTGGGTTCCCCCATTCAGACATCTCCGGATCAAAGTCTGTTTGCCGACTCCCCGAAGCTTTTCGCAGGCTACCACGTCTTTCATCGCCTCTGACTGCCAAGGCATCCACCGTATGCGCTTCTTCACTTGACCATATAACCCCAAGCAATCTGGTTATACTATGAAGACGACATTCGCCGAAAATTCG
>NZ_JAGYGG010000009.1:0-188341 GCF_019947335.1 Pseudomonas sp. BF-R-24 | reverse complement strand
ACTGGTGACGATGCCAGACCAGATCCAGGCCTCAGCCACCGTTTGGCGCTCCTGCTTGAAACTCGAAGCCTGAGCGGCCAGCTTTTCAAAAGCCGCGGTCCGTTGCCCCTCGGGCAACTCGTATTGAATGTGCGCCCAGCTTTGCTGGATACCGTTGAGGCGCTGCTGGTCGGCGGGGTCCAGCGCCCAGACGCTCTGGCTCATTGCGCCAAGCAGTAGGCAAGCGATGATCTTTCTCATGGTTTGACATTCTCCTGGTCGGGTTTCTGGCTCAGGCGGCGGATCAGGGGCAATTGTTTGCGCAACCCACGGTCCACCAGATGGGGCAAAAAGCTGTTCAGGCGTACAAAAAAACGTTCGGGCCAGCCCAAGTACAAGTCGCGACGGTCACCGGCAATGGCGTGAATCACTGCGGCCGCCACGGCTTGCGGATCGTCGACATTGGTCTTGAGCGCATCATTCAGCGCCTGGGCCGCCGGGCTGTTCATGCTGGTACGGGTCGCTCGCGGGGCGACGTAAAGCACATTGACCCGAGTGTCGGCCAACTCCCGGCGCAGGGCCTCAGAGAACCCGCGCAGGGCAAACTTGGTGGCGCAGTAACTGGCGTAGCCGGGGTAGCCGATGGATCCATAGGTCGAACCGACGTTTACCACCATGGCACTGGCGGCTTGCTTTAGCTGCGGCAACAAAAGTTTTGTCAGGCACATAGGCGCACTGATGTTCACCGCGAGCATCGAATTGATCTCGCTGTCGTCCAGCTGTTCGAGCATGGCGAAATGATTGACCCCGGCGGCATTGATCAGCAGGTTGATGCCACCGATGCCCTGGGCCTGCGCCAACACCTGACGGCGGTCGGAGAGCAACGTCAGGTCCGCACGGACCCAACTCAGGTTACCGGGATAACGCTCAAGCAGCGGCACCAACGGTTCCCGATGCCGAGCCACGGCCAGCACCTGGGCCCCACTGGCGCACAGTGCGGTGGCGATGGCCCGGCCGATGCCGCCGCTGGCACCGGTCAACACGACGCGAGCTTCAGACAGGCGCATGCAGGTTCTCCCCGTTACGCGGCAAGCCACGAAACATATCGGTGTAGAGCCGGTACACCACTTTGGAGGCGTGAATGACGGCGGCCTGGTCGCCCGGGTCATCCAGACGGTTCATCAGTCGACGGTAGGTCTGCATATGTTCGATATCCAGTGAGCCGTGGGAACTGAGGTAGCTGAAGGCGCTTTCCGGCAAGTCCAGGTGCTGGCGAATACTGCCGGCGGCGTGGGTCGCCAAAGCGATGCTCGTGCCTTCAAGTACGTTGACCATGCCGAACAGACCCACCGGATTGTCCCTGGCAATCAGGTCGTAGAGGAAGCTGACCATCAATTCGATCGGCAATGACGGGCGTCCGTCCCGTACAGCGGCTCTGTCACCGCCGCAGGTTTCAATATCATTGAGTACCCATTGTTCGTGGCCGTATTCGTCCTCGATGTATTCACATACCGCTTCGCGCAGCCATTCCAGACGTGATGCCAACCGCGCACCACAGGCCATCATCAACGGCACGGTATGGCGCACGTGGTAATAGGCCTGAGCCAGAAAGGCCCGGTAACTTTCCAGGCTGACGTCGCCCTCCAGCGCATCACGGATGATCGGCAGGTTGAACAACTCAATGCGTTCTTGCTCAGTGGCTTTTTGCAACGTGTCAAAAAAACTCATGGTGCGGATTCCTCGGAAAATGCAGATTCGCTCAATTGCCCCCGGTAGCGTTCGACGATGGCGTCACGGCGGGGCCGGCCATTGGCGGTGAGCAAGCCGTTGGTGGCAGTGAAGGGTTGGTCGAGCCGGCTCCAGTGGTGGACCTGGGCGTACTCGGGCAAAGCCTCGTTGGCCTGGGCCACGGCGGCGGCCAGTTGTTCGTCGGTGCAGTCCGGGCGATGGGGCCAGAGCAGCGCATGGTTGTGAGGCATGGCCTCGCCATAGACGAAGGCCTGGGCGACAGGCCCGCGCTGGGTCAATTCGGCTTCCACCCACTCGGGGTTCACGTTGCGCCCGAAACTGGTAACGAACTGATGTTTCTTGCGTCCCTTGAGGTAAAGAAAACCCTCGGCGTCGAACTCGCCGAGATCGCCGCTGGGCCACCACTGGGCGGTGTGCGGCGCCTCTCCCAGATAGCCCAGCAAGGTTGAACCCTTGATCAGCACTTCGCCGTCCTCCGCCAGGCGAATCTCTACATGGGGCAATGGCCGTCCAACACTGCCGGGGCGCCGTGCTTGCGGGCGATTGAGGCACACGACCGACGCGCACTCCGACAGCCCGTAACCTTCATAGACGGGGATGCGCACGCGTTGGGCGCGATGCAGTAAATCTTCGCTGACCCGGGCGCCGCCCACGGCGGCAAAACGCAGGTGCTGTGGGTCGAAAGCCTTTTGCTCGGCAGCGTTGACCAGCATCAGCAACAACTGCGGTACCAGAACCAGACTCTGGGGCGATCGGCTGGCCAGGCAACTCAACAATGTCGGCACATCCACACCGCTGGCGCCTTCAATTCCAAGGGTTTTCGGGCCGGGCAGGCTCAAGGTGGCGCCGGCATACAGTGCAGCGTAACAACCGATGTTCTCCAGCAAAATGGCCAGCGGCAGCAGCGCCAAGTGATGTTGCGGATCGGTGGGTTTGCTGGCCAGGTGCAGCTCGTGAGCGACCCGCAGAATGCTATCGGCACTCAAGCACACGCCCTTGGGTGTGCCTGTGGTGCCCGAGGTGAAGGTCAACTTGGCAGTGCCTTCAAGCATCCGGTTCGGGCCATTGAACGTGCGGTGCCAGAACTCGCCGCACTTCTGATACCCGGTCGCCAGCAGTTCGTCGTGCAATTGCGGCTCGGCAATGACGAGCTCGGCCTGGCTTTGCTCCAGGCAATGCCTGCGTTGCCCCGGACTGAAAAAAGGCGGCAAGGCTACACAGGTCAAACCCTCGAACAACGCGGCCAGGTCCCAGAGCAGAGCTTCGACGCCATTGTCCAGCGCCAGGGCGACCACCCTGACCCGTTCATCGCGCAGGCGCTGCTGACGAAAAATGACCTCGGCATACAGCGTGGCGTAGTCCAGCTTCAGATGATCGCCCCACAACGCAATGGCGTTGGTTTTTTGCTCAGCATGATTACGCAGGGTCTGTTTGAAGCGCTCCATTTCAGGCGACATGGCAGGCCCCTTCAATAGAGGTCGGCAAGCCCAGGCGACTGAACAGGCCAATGTTGCGCAAATGAATGAAACCGGAGCGAACATTGCCGAAATGAACCCACGGTTTGCTTTCGTAGTAACTGCCCCAGGCGTGGCGGTCCTCGCCCAGACGCGCCGGGTCGGCAGCACACAGGGTCACGGGCTTCAAGCCAAGGCGGTGAAAGCTATTGACCAGCCCCAGGTTCCCGGTGAAGGCAACCCATTCCAGCCCCCCCATGGCCAGCAGGTAGGTCATCGCGATGATGCTCATCCGTGCGCTGCCGGTGTCGCTGGCAGCCAGATTGCCTACCTCTACGATGGCTGAGCGGCTTACGGTCTGGTCGGCCGCGGCACTGATCAGCGGATCGATCGCATCGTCCAGGTAACCTTCCAGGAACAGCGGTCCGCTGCGCGCCAGACGCACGCCAATCACCGCGCAAAGCGCGCCGGACGCCTCGCTCATGCCAAACAGCTCCGGCATGAAGTGGCGAATATCGGCACCGTGGGCCTTACGAAAGCGTTGCTGGATAAAGGCTTCGAAGGCACTTCGTTGCGGGGCGTCCGGCAAGGCCCTGACGAGATACATCTGCTGCGTTTCGGTCAGGCCAAAGTGCAGCGGCAACTGAACGTTCCAGTTGAAATCGGACATTGAAAACATCTCCCCCGGATCAATTGGGGAGAAGTATCAAAGGCATTTCTTAACGAAGTCTGAAGGTGAAAAAACGATTGTCGCCTTGGTGACAGTCCGTAATGACATGCCATGGCCTGCTTCAGGAACGGACTTAGGCCAACAAATACGGGGGTTTAACCGGAGCCCCCGACTGTCTGGCCTCAGTTACTCATGGCGCGGACGCTTATGCGCCCTCCAGTTGATCGCGCAAAAACTCGATGAAGCGCTGGGTTTTCGCCGGCAACAGGCGCGTCTCGGTCAGCGCATACACTGAAACCGAAGTGGCGTGCCATTGAGGCAAGACCTTAAGCAGCTTTCCATTGATCAGGTCTTGCTCAGCGATGCCCTCAGGCAGCAAAACGATACCCAGGTCCAGTGGTCAGTATCCCTGCCCTCACGCACTAGTCACTTCGGCCAACAGCGGGCACCGATGAAGTCGGGACGAATGAAAGCAGCCGGTCATCGATACATTCAGAAAACAGCCACTTCTCCTGGCCCAGACACCCCGCACAATCGCACCCTATATTGGGGGATATTCCCCGTCATCGGGTTATTCATCCTGGCTGCCCATACGCCAGCTTGAAACCCGCGGACAAGGGGAGCGTGGCGTAGAGCCATTAGTCACCTCCTGTCACTTTCGGCGGGAAATTTGCATCGTTCCCATCCCGGCTCGCAATCAAACGTTTCGCCAGCCGGGCCAGGAGCAGTGGCTCGTTGCTCATCTATTGCCACGCTCCGAGGAACCCGTCAGAGGTGTTTGCGATGAAACTGGATACCGGAAGGTTGAATCCTAGTCTTTTGTCCAAAACCAGGCTGGCGCTGAGTATCTCTGCTGCCGCGATCATGTTGGGGCTGGGCTTGTCCCAGACCCAGGCAGTCCCCCTCGACAACACCGATCCCCCGCCTCCTACCGACCCATCGGCGTTCACCAATCCGCCCGCCGATCCCAATGCCGCATTGAGGGACTTGCTCAAGCAGCCTCCCGCAAACGTCGGCGCCTTCGACTTACCCAATGGTGTGGCCGGTAACCGCCAGACCCCCTTGGTCGACAATGTGCTGCCACCCGATCTGCAACCCAGCTTCAACATCCCCACCAACGGTAATGCCAGCCCGGTGTTCGGGGCTCAACCGTTCACACAGAAGCTTGAACTTTTCGAGGAGTTCGGCTCGAACAAACTGGATGCGGCCGACCCGCCATCACCTGTTCCGTTTCCGGTTCCGACGCTGGGCCCCGCACCGGCGCAGGATCCATTGAATGTGGCGCGTAGTGGCCCGTCGCCGGCTGCTCTGGATGCCTTTCTCAGGCAGCCGGCATTGACGCCCTTCCCGACAGAGTTCTCCAATGTTCTGGACCGCAACCCCTGGAAGGCGCAGATCGAGCTTTTCCTCAACCGCCGAGTCGATTCGCCCGCAGAAGGCCGGCCACCGGGAAAAGGCTGGTCGCACCAGCGTTTCAATGAGTTTTTCCCGCGCGACGCCTTCAAGACTGTGCAAGCCGGCGCGCACGTCAACAGCGGTTTGCGTGATCGTATGCAACGGCATAACTACGCCGTGGGGGAATTTGCGCCGGGCGGGCTCTATCACAACACCAGCGGCGACCCGGCCAACGAGGGCACCACCAAGGGCATTGAAGTGCAGTTTCACCCCAACCTCCCTGTCCAGGACCACAATGCGTTGTGGACGTTCGACGGCACCTTTCCACCCAAACTGCTGCAAGTACGCTATGGCCAAGCGATGCTGATGCGTCATTACGATGCCTTGCCGATTGACCCATCGGCCAACCGGGGCTTTGGCCTGCACACCCTCAGCACCCATGAACATAACGGCCACTCGCCGGCGGAAAGCGACGGCTTTGCCAACGCGTTCTTCTTCCCGGGCCAGTACTACGACTATCGCTGGCCCATCCAGTTGGCCGGCTATGACAGCATCAATACCACTGCGCAGGACCCACGGGCAGCGTTCCCGTGCGACCCAGGTGAAATCCTTTTCGTCAACGACACCAGCCCCGGCTTCAAGACCTGCGACCACGGCACCATCAAGATCCGTGGCGACTGGCGCGAAACCATGAGCACCCACTGGTTCCACGACCACATGCTCGATTTCACCGCGCAGAATGTCTACAAGGGCAATGCCACGATGATGAACTACTACAGCGCGGTGGACCGTGGCAACGAGTCGGTCGACGACGGCGTCAACCTGCGCTTGCCCAGCGGTTCGGCGCTGGGGTGGGGTAACCGCGACTATGACATCAACCTGACGATCGCTGACAAGGCCTGGGACCAGACCGGCCAGTTGTGGTTCAACCCCTTCAACACCGACGGTTTTCTCGGTGACCAGGTACTGACCAACTGGGAGTACAAGCCCTTCCTGGACGTACGTGCCCGCCGCTACCGTTTGCGCATTCTCAACGGATCGGTTTCTCGTTACTTCAAGCTGGCGGTGGTGCGTCAGGTCAATGGTAATGGTGGCGAGTTTCCTGGCCCGAACAACTCCGGGGTTTCCTATAACCGGGTGCCGTTCCACATGATTGCCAACGACGGCAATATCATGGAGCACGCGGTGCCGTTCGATGGCAGCCTGGACCTCGATGGCGACGGCGACACACAGAACCACAATGCCATTCTGCCGATACAGGGCATTGCCGAACGCTTTGACATCGTCGTCGACTTCGCGAAAAACGGCATCAAGCCGGGCGACAGGATTTTCTTCGTCAACATCGAGGAGCATGAAAACGGCAGGCGTCCAAAACGTGACATTCCATTGGCGGATGTACTCTCCGGGAAGTACCTGCCCGTTGTCAGGCAAACCAGCCACGGGCCACAGTGGGTCAACGGTGACCCGGGCGTGGGCGTGTTCATGCAACTGAACGTCCAGCCTTACACCGGCCAGGATGTCAGCATGAATCCGGTCGACTTCGAGCCCGCCAAGCCTGGCAAGCCCGAGGGCAAGTTCATGATCCCCCTGCCCTTGCACCGTGATGACCCTGCCGATATCGCCCGGCTTGCCCAGGCGCGGCACCGCACCTTTATCTTTGGCCGCTCCAATGGCACAGATTTTACGCCCTGGACGATCAAGACCGATGGCGGCCGAGGCTTCCCCATGGACCCGCGCCGGATTTCAGCCGCGCCACAACTGGCCACTGGCCCGACACCGGCCGGGTTCAAGGGTGAAGGCACGCTGGAAGTCTGGAAGATCGAGAACGGCGGCAATGGCTGGAGTCACCCGGTGCATGTGCACTTCGAGGAAGGGATCATTCTCACTCGAGGTGGCAAGACACCACCCGAATGGGAAAAAGGGGCGCGCAAAGATATCTACAATATAGGCCGTCATCCTGAGAGCCTCGACAATGTCGAAATGGCCATTCGCATCCGTGAGTTTGCCGGTACCTACATGGAGCACTGCCACAACACACAGCATGAGGACACGTCGATGCTGCTGCGCTGGGACTCTGAACACCCGGGCCAGTTCCAATTGATGCCCACACCATTGCCAAGCTGGGACGGCGTGAGATTCGTGGCCTCGGTTGCGTTACCGACATTCCGTACGGGAGATGGTGTGGGGCCACAGGTCGGGGTCGACAATAATCAGGAAGATAGCAGTGGTAGCGGTAGTAGCGGTAGTAGCGGTAGTAGCGGTAGCGGTAATAGCGGCAGCGGCAGCGGCAGCGGCAGCGGTAGCGGTAGTAGCGGAGGCAAAGGCTAGCGTCGTCTATCAAACGGCTGATCATGTCGTCAGCAAACGCAAAGAACCGTTTGCATGATCGTCTCTATCCCGCGCCAGATTCTGCTCAACTACCTGAGCAATGCGGTGAAGTTGACCGAGCGTGGGCACATCCTGGTTGAGGTGTGCCTGCGTCAGGTCGGCTTGAAAGTCGACGGCGTGGACATGGTTGGCAGACTCCGACGGGTACTGGGCCACCACAGTCTGCATGTTGATTTGCTGCGCAGTTACCAGCCCCACAAGAGCCACTTGCTATAACGCGAGTTACCGGATGCAGTAGCTGTCCGAGACGCGTTACCTGTTCGACGATGGTAATGACATGTTCATTCTTTGTAGTAAGCGCTAGCGTCGTCGAGTTTCAACTTCGCGGGTACCGCCCGCTTCGCCGTATCGGATCCGGTCGACAGGGGTACGATCTGCGTGACATTGGCCATCCGGGTGATTTCCACCTGCAGCTTATCCTTGCCGAGCAGGTAGTCGGCCAGTTTCTGGGAAAACGGCCAGTAGTTCAGATCGGCTGTCAGGGTCAGCGGTCCGACGGCGTCGGCCGGCACCAGGAAGGAGAACTCCCCGATATTGTAGCCCTTGGGCAGAATGCGGTTGTCCGAGAGTATCTGCGTGGCATTCCAGACCTCGACGTCCAACGGATTGCCGTTCTTGTCGCCTATGTGCACTTTGAAATTTCGCGTGTTGACTTCGGTCTTGCCGTCCTTGATCGAACCCAGGCGATAGAGCTCGCGACCACTGGCATCCTGCACCCGAAAATCGATCCACATCTCCCGCCCCTCGGGAAAGCCGGTTGGCAGCTTGTGCCCGGCGCCGACGTTGGTCACTTTGACGGCTACCGAGGCGTATTGTCCGGGAATGATGGCGGCCGGCGGTTGCTGGAACGTTATTTGCGCCGCGCGCGCGAGCATGTCGCGTGCGCGTTGCGCGCCCTCCTCCTGACCAAGGTGCTTGAGCATCGTTGCGTTGGCTCCACTGAACCAATGCGAGGCGACCTCCCTACGGTCCGGCCCCATGATCGCGGCCTTGCCCGCAAAGCCCGGCATGTGGCAACTCTGGCAGGTCACATTGTTAAGGCTGTAGGTGCTCTCCTGCCATTCGTCATAAGTGCGCTCCACCGCCACGCTGCTGAACGGGTGCGTGACGTTGTGGCAGGTGCCGCAAAAGTCCGAGCGCGTGTGCAGAGCGGAATACACGGTGTCGTGATAAGGCGAAACGGCATCCTTGCGCGGGCCGAACTTGGTCGGTTTGCCGTGCGCTCGCGGGCTCAGAACATAGGCGCCGTTATCGAGGCCCGTGCGGGCACTGATGTTGTGGCAGGTGTCGCAATCGACCCCGGGCATCGGATGATTCTTCGCACTGTCTTCAATCGAGGAGCGGTTGACTTGCGAAGTGATCTGCCCGGTGGTGAGACCGATCGGGGTATGGCAGCCGGTGCAGAAGTTATCGACCTTGCCCTCGGTGGCCGCACTCGCACGCTTGAGCAAGGCCCGATAGATGGGCTCATCCCAGGCCTGGGACATCATCGACGAGCGCCACTGCCTGTAGATCTCCGTATGGCAAGCGCCACAGACCTGGGCATTGTCGAAGTCCTTCACATTCAAGACCAGGTTGCCGGTGGTATTGGCCCGATGCGGAAAGAACGGCATCGCGCCAATCACATGCATGAGCCTGGAGCGTGCCGGCTCCAGCCACTTATCATTGCTTTGATTGTCATTGCCCTGAGGTTCGTCAGCCGCCACCAGCGTTACCGTCAGCAGGCAGGTTAGAAAGCACAACCGGTGCAGCGCTACCTGTGCACACGTATGTCTGGAGTGGCTCATAAGCATTTCCCCTGGACGGTTGCAGAGGATGACTGCAGTACTTCTATTGAGTAAGCCCGGTATTGAGAAGCCAGGGCTACTTCGTGATGCAAACCGATGGCTACAGGCAATCACTCAATGGAGTACTGACAGCTCCACAGCATCCCGGCCCTGCACCTTGCATGAACGGGACAAGCTCACTCAGCAATTACTCTGCCAGCGTTGTATAAAATAGGCGCGGTGACCTGAAAGATCCGCAAACATTGGCCAGCGATTGAAGTAACCGGTTAATGAACATGCGAATACCGCTGAGCAATAGCCCCCATTAGTGGGGGGCTCACTCCGAATCGGGGGGGTGTCAGACGGGAGGGCCAGGGTTTCTCTGCGGGGTGCACCTCGCAAATCCGGGGCCACTCACTTTACTCGATACGACTTACTCTCTGTCCTTGGTCGACCGAATGAGATTGCCCCGTAACTTCACGATGGCCTTCTGCATCTGCACGAAGTCGTCGGGATCAAGACCGGTTTGCGGGAAGCCGTCTTCGGTGAGACCTTCGCGCAGTTTTCGCCCCTCTTTGGTCAGACTGATCCGCACCTGGCGTTCGTCTTCCGGGTCGCGCTGGCGCATTAAATAACCCATCGCTTCCAACTTTTTCAGGATCGGCGTGAGGGTATTGGATTCGAGAAACAGCTTTTCACCGAGGCTGCCAACGGTCTGGTTGTCCTCCTCCCAAAGCGCAACAAGGGTGATGTATTGCGTATAGGTCAGGCCGAGCCGTTCGAGCATCGGCTTGTAGGCCTTGCCGAAGGCCAGGTTGGTGGAATAGACCGCAAAACACAGGAAGTCGGTGAGTTTGAGATCCAGGGCGGATGTCTTGTCGGTGTTTTTCATGGGCGTTCTCCTGGCTCAATCTTGCGAGACCGAAACTATACGTCGTACGCGATGGTATCGGAAGTGCGTATAAACGCCGACGGCCAGCTCACCGGGGAAATCCCCAGTGAGCTGGCCGTGCAGTGGGTTAAGCCGTCAGGACGTTGATGTCGACATCAATGTTGCCGCGTGTGGCCTTGGAGTAAGGGCAGATTGCATCGGCGTTGTGGGCCAACTCGGTCGCCACCCCCTGATCCAGCCCCGGCACCCGCAAGGTCAGTCGGGCCTGGAGGAAGTAAGCTGCGCCGGTCTGGCCCAGGTCCACTTCAATGTCGACGGCGGTGTCGGTCGGCAGTGTCACCTTCATCTGTTGGGCGGCCAGCCCCACCGCTGCGATGTAGCAGGCCGACCACGCTCCGGCGAACAGTTGCTCGGCTTTCGGGTGCGGCTGGACGGCGGTGAGCACATGTGCCGGTGTATCGCTGCCGGGGGACGACAGCACGATATCGAGGTTGCCGTTATGACCGCGCGAGGTTTTGCCCGCGCTGTTATGAGTGGTATGGGTTTTGCCGCTGGCCAGTACTTTTTCGATCTTGCTCATGATGATTCCCTCAGGATTACAGTGAGTTATGTTCGTGCACGCTTTTATCGCATGAGATATTAGTGGTGCATCCAGGCATCACGCCGTAATCACGTTCAGGGCAACGTCGATATTGCCGCGTGTGGCTTTGGAGTAAGGGCAGATGGAGTCGGCAATGTGCGCCAGTTCGGTCGCGACATCGTGTGCCAGCCCTGGCACTCGCAGGGTCAGTCGGGCCTGAAGGAAATAGGCCAGACCAGTCTGGCCCAGGTCCACTTCGATGTCGACGGCCATATCCGCCGGCAACACGATACTGCGCTCCTGGGCCACCAGCCCCACTGCCGCGGTGTAGCAGGCAGACCAGGCACCGGCAAACAGTTGCTCGGCTTTCGGGTGCGGCTGTGTAGCGGCAAAGACGTGGGCTGGCTGGGCGGAACCCGGTGACGACAGTTCGATATCGAGGTTGCCGTTGTGACCGCCGACACCGCTGTGGGTGGTGTGGGTTTTGCCGGTTGCCAGTACTTTTTCGATCTTGCTCATGGGGACTTCCTCAGGACTTGATGTTTTGTGCGATTATATCGCATACGATATTTATGGCATTTAAAAAGACAACGTTCATCAATTGGCGTGTGCAATGATCCAGTTGTTGCCGTTCTGGCCATGGGAAGCGTGAGCGGTTGAGATAAACATTGTGCGGCGGCTTCCGGTGTTCATGGCTGAGTCTCCAAACGGCAGGGGTTGTCGTTATCTTTAATCGCTATCGATTAAATCGTATGCGATGGATGAATATTCAACCAAAGCCCCAATGATGTCAAAGTTTATTTTGTGCCTTGCCGATGAGCGGTAGACGCGAGATCAACCTCGCTACCCTCTCCCTTGCGGAAAGGATGATGGGCTTCTCACCGTCCGGCCCTCCGGAGCCCCCGGTTACGCGCATCGGATCGCTTTCACCCATGACGATCAACGCTTTGGCGCTGAAGTGAAATGGACGTTTTTCACTCGAAAAAAAACCGGCCATTCGAGCCGGTTCTTTGATTTCCTGAGCCCCACACACAAAAAACCCCCTCACAAGGAGGGGGTCTGATGTTTGAAAGGTTCAGACAGGTTCACCCGTCTTTTCCTGGAGCCTCGTCAGTTCAGCGCAGCGCAGGAATACCCGCAAACAACCACGAAGTTTCTTGAACCGGAGTTGCTTCGTTGCGCTTACGCGCCCACTGGGTCAGCGCCACCATCATCGCAAAGCCGAGCACGATCAACACCGGATAGGCCATCAGCAACTCGGTGAGCGAATACTTCCAGGCCAGCGGTCGACCGACACCAAGCATGGCGGCATACAGCCAGGACACGCCCGACAGTGCGCCAGAGAACAGGGCAAACATTCGCACATTGATCTGTAGATCAAGCAGCGAACCGGCCTTCAGCATTGCCGGCAATACATAGCGGTGCAACAACATGCCGTTGAACGTCAGCAACATTACAATAATAACTTTTGCTTGAAGTTTCGGATTGGCAAAATAGGTCATGCCTTTTTCAAGGTAATCAATACCTATAATCGCAGCTCCGGTGACCCACAAGAAGATCAACGCATTGGAAACAGACTTCTGAAGACTGGCCATATGTTCATTATCGTGCCCCGACGACACGCGACCTTTCAATAAGTCCTTTACCATTGCCGCATCGCTGGCAAACACCAGGCCAATAGCTACGCAGCAAGCCAACAGGTGAACGTACACTACGCCTAAACGCAAAAACTCCATGGATTCTTTCTGGCCGATCAGGCCGATAATTGTACTAATATCCAAGATTACATCTCCACTTATTGCGGCAGTGCAAATTGACCATGCCCCAGGCATGCGAATTAATTAATTAATTAATTGCGCCTGCACGATCAAGTTCGCATTGATTGAATCAACTAAATAATTTGGTATTACAAGAGAGAGCGACTCGCCCAGCAAGTCAGTGATGACGGCATACTATCACTCCAGGTCTCAGGTAAAAAAAATCCCCATGCGCATTCCATTCAATGCAGATGAGGTATACGTCCATTTTATTAGTGAGTGCAGCGCGAACTGTCAAAGGATCCGCCTGCCGGTAAATCAGAGCGAAGCATATCAAAATCGTTCACTTTTTGAGCAGTACGCTCGACAAACGGTACTAAATCCAACACCTTGAGGTACCTGTTTTCCTGGCTGAAACCTGCATAGCTACGGCGCTGAATCGCTTCACCTGACATACCGAAAAAAAACCCGCTATTGCGCTGAACTTTCGTCGCCAGCCCCGACCAATGGCGAAAATTGCCTACTGGTCACCGGCAAATTCGAGTCGCCTGAAGGGGCCGTCGACGCGTCTCGCTCGACTCAGCCACACCCACGCTGAATCGAGGTTCTTTTGAGCGGTGCCCCAGGCTTGCTCAAGCCAGCAATTGGGTGATCCACCGGGCCTGCCGAGCGATGTCCTGCACCGTCTCCTCGGGCACGGCCTGCTGCGCGAGGGCAAAGTGGCTCAGGGTCTTCTGTTTCTGGCGCAACTTGCGCTGCCACTTGACCAGGAACGCCGGGCTGCGGGTCTGCATCTGCAACGGGCCGAAGTACAGCTCCCGGGCGGTGTAGATCACCGGCCCTGCGCGTTCGGCGACGATGATTTCGTAGTCGAAACGATTTTCCCGCAGCACTTCTTCGCAGAGGATGCGATAGCCATTGTCCATCAGCCATTGGCGCAGTGGCTGCTCGCCGCCGTTGGGCTGCAGGATCAGGCGCTCCTGACCGCTCAGGTACGCCTTGCCACTGTCGAGGATGTCACGGATGGTTTCGCCGCCCATGCCGCAGATGCTGACCGCTGTAATCCCGTCTCCCGGCTCGATTGCCGCCAGGCCGTTGGCCAGGCGCACGGTGACTTGCGAGTCCAGGCCGTTCTCGCGCACGGTGCGGTTGGCCGCGTGGAACGGCGTCAACGCCACCTCGCCGGCTACCGCCGCCGCAATGGCGCCACGGCGCATCAAGGCCACCGGCAGGTAACCGTGATCCGAGCCGATATCGGCCAGGCGCGCACCGGCTGGCACATAGGCGGCAACGCGCTCCAGGCGCATGGACAATGTCTGTTCGTTCAACTGCGGCCCCTTTTCACCACTAACGTCCGGCGACTTGGGCCGGATCGGGGCGTGATTCTGTCGAGCAATGCCGTGCATTTCAAATTTATGTGACCAGGGTCATGGCCCTTTTCACGCAATCACTTGCGCATACACCGATCTGTCGACGTTGCCACCGGAGAGAATCACCCCCACCCTTCTTCCCGACATGGCTTCACGCTCCGAGATGAGCGCTGCCAACGCCGACGCACCGGCCCCTTCGGCAAGGTTATGGGTATCGGTGTAATACACACGCATGGCTTCGGCGATCTGGTCATCGCTGACCGATACGATCCGCGCAGCACCTGCCGCATAGACGGCAAAGGCTTCAGGAATCGGCTTGCGCACGGCAAGGCCGTCGGCAAAGGTGTTGGCCGAGGCGGTTTCGCAGATTGCGCCAGCGTCAAACGACATCTGTGCAGCCGCCGCCTGCGTGGAAACCACGCCAACCACTTCTGTTTCCAGACCCAGCGCATCGCGGGCGGCGATCACCCCGCAAATCCCCGATCCACAGCCAATCGGTACATAAACGGTATCCAGGTCCGGTGCTGCGTTGAACAGCTCCAGCGCATAAGTGGCGACGCCTTTGACCAGCTCGGTGTGAAACGGCGGAACCAGGAACAGGTCATGCGCGTGCGCCAGACGGGCCGCCTCTTCACGGGCATCATCGAAATCGCGGCCATATTCGACCACTTCAGCGCCAAAGCCGCGCATGGCGTTGTTCTTTTCTACCGAGTTACCTTCCGGCACGACGATCAACGCCTGCAAACCCAGTGTGCGAGCCGCCAGTGCCAAGCTCTGGCCATGGTTGCCGCGGGTCGCGCTGACAATGCCCTTCGCGCCCGGGTGCTCGCGCTTGAGCCAGTGCATGAACGTGATACCGCCGCGCACTTTGAAGGCACCGGTAGGCGTGTGATTTTCGTGCTTGACCCACACCGTGCAACCCAACCGCTGAGCCAGCAAGGGCCAGGGGTACTGGGCTGTGGCGGGCATGACCTGGTAAACGTGGCGAGCGGCCTGTTCGATATCGTCGCGAGTCAGTGTGTGCATGAGAGGTCCCCCTGAGGTTTTGCCCAGTCTGAACAACGGCGCAGTACTCCGGCTTTCAAAAAACTGACCTGACTTTTGTCCCCCCTCTTCACTACTATGGTGTCCATGAGTCATCGAAATCGCCCGCCGCCACCACGCTTGTCCGAACCGGTCCGTCGTATCGAGGCCGGCCCTTGGGCAATCGAATTGCTCCCCGGCTGCGCCTACGCGACCCGCTATGTCGCGACCCAGGCGGGAATCGGCTTCGCCTTCGACAGCCAGCGAGGCCTGCACGCCATCGGCAGCGACCGAATACGCCCCTTCGATGCCGTGCCCAACGGCCTGGCGTTCGTCCCCGCCGGGTGTGACGTGTTGTCCGAATCCCCCCAGGGCGGCGAATACTTGCGGGTGATTCGCACCGATGGCATGGCGTTGATGGGGGATCGTGCCTTCAACAATCGCATCGACCGGCAAGCCACCGCTCTCGCGTGGCGTATGCGTGCGGCGCTGTTGCTGTCCTCTGTGGAGGACGATTGGGAGGCCTGGGCACTGGCATTGTCCGAACGGGCGACGGGTAGCGAAGCGGTGTCGACAACACCCCATGGCTCGATAACCGGCAGCCGGATGCGCTTGCTCGATGAGTTCATTGATGCAGGCCTCGAAGACCCGTTGAGCGTAGCGGCAATGGCGGGCCTGCTTGGATTGTCCGAAGGGTATTTCATGCGGGCCTTCAAAAACGCCACCGGCAAAAGCCCGCACAGCTACCTGATCGACCGACGCCTCGCCAAGGCCCGTGCCCTGATGCGCGATTCGACCGCCACCCTGACGGAAATCGCCTACGCCTGCGGTTTCAATTCCCAGGCGCACATGGCGACCACCTTCAAGCAACGCCTTGGAGTGAGTCCGGCGCAGCTGCGTCAGTCTTTGGGGTTAGAGCAGATTGACAGCGAAGCCCACGCCAAAGCTGACCTGCTCGGCGTGGCCAAAAGAAACTGAGGAACCCAGGGAATCGAACGGTGTCGCAGCGGTCCAACACGCGGCAGCACAATGGGCGCGAGACGCCCAACGTATTGCCTGCCGACCGCCTTTGCCCATGGGAGGACCCATTGCCAGCTATTTTTTTGCGTCAAGTTTTCCGGTTAACGATCGTGCTCTTTTGCGCTGGCACCTCGTCCTCGGTTTTCGCCTGCCCGGCCGGGCAGTATCAGGTCTGCATGGTCGCTTGTTTTTGTGCTCCAGGTTCCGAAGAGGAAGCTGGAACGATCTTCGACGACATGAACCAGATGGCGGCCTCTGGATTGCAGAACTGGATTGTGCAATCGCGCAACACCGCGGCAACCGGCGATATCCAGCCAATCCCGCTGAATATCCGGGCCCAGCTCGAACCCTACTATGACATTCAAGTGCTCGATTCGGTTCGCTACAAGGTAGGCGATGATGTGGAGCTGAACGCCGCACACACCATGCTGCAGAATCCTGATGTACGTGCGGTCACCCTTATCGACATCATCGTCTTTCGAAATCCCGAAGATGCACTTAACGATGTCGCGCTGTGGGCGCATGAGTTGAAGCACGTGCAGCAGTACCAGCAATGGGGCGATCGCGAGTTCGCCACTCGTTATACCCGTGATTACGAAGCCGTCGAGGCGCCTGCCTACGAGATTCAAGCCCAGGTAGCCAGAGCGCTACGAACCAGCCAGGCTCGGGCAGAATCGCCTCGATATCCTTGAGCAAGGGTCAAGCCTGGTCAGGTAACCATGAAGAGGTGGCACCGCCCGTTCTCATGCGGATTGTCTGCGCCAGGTGCCGGGGGATGTGCCGAATTGGCGTTTGAATGCGCGACTGAACGCGGCTTCGGAGTCGTAGCCAACGGCAAAGCCGATTTGCGCCACATTGCCGCGACCTTCGCGCAACTGTTTAGCCGCCACGTGCATGCGCCACAGCGTCAGGTATTGCATCGGTGGCTGTCCGACCAATGCCGTGAAGCGCTCGGCGAACACCGAGCGCGACATGCCCACCTCAAGCGCCAGGGCTTCTGCCGTCCAGCCTTCGGTTGGACGGGCATGCAATAGCGCCAGTGCGCGCCCGATGTGCGGATCCCGCAACCCCGCCAGCCACCCACGCCGCTCAGCGGGAAGGCTGGCGACATACTGGCCGACGGCTTCGACGAATAGCAGCTCCGATAGCTTGGCGATGACCGTTGTCGAGCCGACGCGGCCCGCCGCGATTTCACTGACAGCAAAACGAAAGGAGCTTTCGATCCAGGTGCCCGAAGCCGTCGCACGCAAATCCAGTTTCAATAAGGAAGGCAACGACGAAAGCAACGGACTGAAGGGTGTTTCTGAACCGAGGAACCCGCACAGCAACTGCGTGGCCTCGCCGCCCCCGCCGTACTTGATCCGTGATATGCCGCCGACTTCTGGCGGCTGGATGACTTCTCTGGCTGGCATGGGCGCAATGCTCAGGTCGCTGCCAAAAGAATGTGCGTCGTTGCGAGGAAGCAAAACGAGTTCGCCTGCCCCTACCTCGATGGCGGCACCACCGTCGATTTGAATTTGCATGCGCCCCGCGGCGACAAAGTGCGACGCAATAATGTGTCGAGGTGCCGCCAGGAACGGCTTGCAATCATCCGCCGAGATTCTGCCGTTGATGCACCAGGGCGCAGTGAGCTCCGCCTCGAGGAAGACCCCTCCAGACAGCCGAATCACACGCAACACATCAGAAAGCGCATCCAACACTTGACCGCCCTCCTTTCCGGAGTCCGGAGCAGGTTTTCAGGCGCACCGGTCATTCACCGCCTGAACTGCGACGCCTAGATTAGCACCAACGCGGAATCAGCGATCGAAACTGTCCCCAGAGGCTTCACCCAGGGTCATTGGCTCCGACGTCAACCGAAATTGCCCCATTCCAACGCCACCAGGGCAGCAGGAGATCCATATGAACAGCGTCGTTACCCTACCCGGCTCAGCGTCAGGCAACACCGCCCGTTATGCGCAAATGGTCAGGTCATCGAAAAAGTCCGAATGGCAGATCGATCGCGATCTGTTCCAGGACCGCAGTTTCGACTACTCGCGCAAATTCCTTCCCGACGGACTGTCGCGGGTCGACCGCCTGACCTTTCTCGATGCGGACCAGGCGCGCCTGCTCAGTCAGATCCAGGGCCGGACCTATGCGTACATCTTTGGCCTGGTCGAGCGTTTTATCAGTGCCAAGATGCTCGATCAGGGGCGGGCCCATGTATTTGACAATCAACTGGCCCTTGAAGCGCTGGTGCGTTTTTCCAACGACGAGATCAAGCACCAGGAGTTGTTCCGGCGCATGGAGACGATGATGAGTTCGAAATTGCCAGCGGGATATCGTCAGGTTGCCGATCCAAACGAGGTGGCGCGCGCGGTACTGGCGGCCAGTACCTGGGCGGTGCTGGCACTGACCTGTCACATCGAGCTGTTTGTTCAGGCGCACTACGTGCAAAGCATCGCCCCGCGCGAGGAACTGTGCCCGTTGTTCAAGGATGTCTTCAAATTCCACTGGAAGGATGAAAGCCGGCACGTCGTACTCGATGAGCTGGAATGGCAGGACGAGCACGCGAAACTCTCGTCGGCCGAGCACGACCAGGCAGTGAATGACCTGATTGCGCTGGTAGCGGCCGTCGACGCGATCCTGCAGGCACAATCGGCAGCCGATGCCGACTACTTCATCAGTCATGCTTCACGATCGTTCAGTGTCGATGAGACCGCGCAAATCAAGGCCTGCGTACTGAGCGCCTACCGCTGGCAATACATTATCTCGGGCGTACGGCATCCACACTTCGGTCGACTGCTGACGCAGATGACAACGCCGGCACAGATGTCCAGGATTCAGACCGCTCTGGCCCCCATCATGAGCAATTGACCGACAGCGCGCGACTGACTGCTCGTCGGTCGCGCTGCGGGACGACGTGCTGATAATGAACCATCGAGGATGGCGGCCATGACGATACCGATGTGGATGCTGCTTGGGTTTGCGACCTGGACCTTGCTGCTATTGATGGCAACCGTCGGGGTTTATCGCTGGGTCGCAATCCTGTTCTCGAGTGTTCCGATCGCCTCTTTCCGAAGCGATCGGCTCGAAGGCGAAGATTGGTATCGCCGCGGGACAAGGGCCCACGCCAACTGTGTGGAAAACCTGCCTGTGTTTGGCGTCATCGTGTTCGTGATTACAGCCCTTGATGTCAACGGCGCCGCAGTGAACTACTTGTCCACACTCGTCCTGATCGCTCGCGTGTGCCAGTCATTGGTTCACGTCTCCCATGAGCAAACCAATGCGTTCGTGGCAGTTCGGTTTGCCTTCTTTAGCGTTCAGTTGGTGTGTTTTCTCGCGCTCATTGTCATAGCCGCTTGTTATGGCATATGAACAGGTGCCCGCTAATCCTCAAATCGCCCCGTGCCGTCTCGATCGCGCTCGTAGTGTCGGGTGAGTGCAAACGCCGGCAACCAGGCCTCGCGCCGCACAGTCCAGCTCTCGTAGGTTGGCGTCAACTGGTCAGGGGCATCCAGAGATCCAAGGTTCACCTCGACTTCGTCTGCGCTGCGTGAGAACACCGACGAACCGCACTGCGGACAGAAGTGCCGCCCGGCGTAGTCACGCGTTTCGCCCTCGATTGTCACGGCATCCTGATGAAATATCGCGGACGCGTGGAACAGCGCCCCATGGTGCTTGCGGCAGTCGAGACAGTGACAAACACCAACCCGGAACGGGCGCCCCGACGCGACAAGACGCACTTTGCCGCACAAACAACCGCCGGTGAATCGGTCCATGCGGTGCCTCCTTCAGGCCGTCCGAAACGGCGTATCAGCGTGAAAACAGGAACGTCACGGCGGTGCCAAAACCGGCGCTGCAAAGGGTTAGCGTAGGCAACTGTGATCGATGTGCAATTTGTCCTGACCGTGTGTTTAACAGTTTTTGAGAGTTATTGATTCGGATTATCCCGCCGCTACGGGCAGCATTCGGCCCGCATTGACCGGCGTGCAAGCACCTGCTTTGCGTAACCGACTGGCAAATACCAGTGCCTGAAAACAAGGCGCCCGGACCATTGCCCGGGGCCAGGTCGGAACCCGAATGACAACTTTCATCACTTGAGAACCAAACATATGGGCATGTCGAATAAATGGATTGCGGGTATTGCTTTGAGCTGTGTATTTCAGGTCGGCTGTGTCTCGCAAGTCGCGCAGCAAGAGCAATACTCGGGCTTCCTGGGCAATTACCAGGGCCTGGAGGAGCAAACTACGCCGAGTGAGCAGAAAGTATTGCGCTGGGTATCGCCAGGGTTCGATCCACGCGCGTATTCCACAGTGGTGTTCAGGCAGATGGAACTGTATCCATCGCCGCAGCCGACCGCGCGCGTCAGCCTGAAAACCCTGCAAGACCTGCAATTGATGGCCAGCAACAGCGTCAAGACCGCCTTTGCCCGCCGCTATGCGATCGTCCCTTATCCACAGTTGGCGCCAACCAATTCACGGTCGCTGATCCTGCAGGCGGCGATCACTCACGTCAGCGCCAACAACGAAGGCATGCACTGGTATGAAGTCGTACCAATCGGGGCCATTGTCGGGGCGACACAAGCAGCCACCGGGCACCGGGACCAGACCGCCGAGATGTACATCGAAGCCAACCTGATCGACGCCAAAACCGGTTTGCCGGTAGCGAAGATCGTGCGCAAGGTGTTCGGCGAGACCATCAAGAATGCCAAGCAGCCGATTGTTGCCAATGACTTCAAGGTTGCACTCAAAGGCATGTCAGACGATATGCAGGCCCTGCTCCTCAAGCATTGACGTTCAAGCAAACCCCATCGCAAGCGTGAAAGTGCCTGCCGTCCACCGGCATTGGATGGCATCGCGAGCAGACCGGCATGGGGTTTCAACGTGGCGCCACGCCGCGTTTTCCCTCTGACAAACCGTTAGCCGTGCCGACGCCTGACGCGAGACTCGATGATGAAAATTCTGGCCCATACCCTGGCGATCCTGATGCTGTTGATGAGCACCAGCGCCCTGGCGGCAACCGTGATTCCCCTCAAAGGTCAGACCTCCCAGACCATCCAGCAGGACACCAGTGCCTGCCAATCCCAAGCCAACGCGCAGCATCCGGTACAAAGCACCGTGCCCTCCGGTGGTCGGGCCAAGGGCGCCGCAACCGCTGCGGTAGCCGGTGCGACGGCGGCGGAAGTTCGGGGCCGCCAACATGAAATCGTCTATGACCAGATCGACGACGATACCCGCCAAGACTATCGCCAGAACCACGCACGCAGTGCCGCGGCTGCCGGCGTCGTCGTGGGGGGCGCCAGGCAACGCCAGGCGCGCCGGGAGAATCTGAGTGAGAGCGAACAAAGCATCACCGCCAACAACTCCGTCTACAGCAGCTGCCTGCAACAACGTGGCTACGATGTTTTGCCTTGATCGATGACGACAACGGCGTGAAGAACCAAAAAAAGCCCCGGGCCCTTCATGAAAGGACTCGGGGCAAAGTCGTAGAACGAGAGGTGAGGATCGTTGACGCCGCGACAAACAAACCGTGAACACGCAACGTTCCTCGAGATCCATTTAAATCGGTAACGTCCCTGGTTAAAAGCTAATAAGAATCAAAAATAATCTTTCACAAGCCAAGCGCACAAGAACACCATCATTGATTTGTATCCTGATAGTTCAGGCTGATACAGAAACCTGGCGCAACAGCGAGGTTAGTTCATTGAGGTGTGGCCGCGCGCGCCCCCTCCTGCCCGAGCTTGCAGTTTTCGGATAGCGCAGTTAATCCATTCCAAGCATTATTCATGGTGTCCAAATCGAAAACCATGGGTCATCCAGCAATGCTTTTCCTTTGTATGATTGAACGGATACCTCTGACAGACAGGGCTGTTTGCCGAACTGCACGCCTCTGAAACGAGCCAATCCAGCATCGTAAATGCAACACACAGTGCACCTTCCGCTGGGCCCTCATCTTCGTTCACTTCCCAGACCAGAATGTACCGAGCCAAATCCGGCCCCTATACTCAGGCCAGCACCGCCTGAACGGAAGATTTCTATGAGTTACACCTTCAAGTTGAAAAATGGCGCCGTCGCGGTGTTCGACCCGGACAGCGCCATGCTTTCCATTACAACACCCCATGGAGATGTACAGAATTCCACGCTAGGTAGAGCTGAGTCGCGCCTGTTGGACCTGCTGCTCATGGAGCCAGGTGTCACTAAAAGCCGCGATGAAATCATCGAATACACCTGGAATGACCGCGTGGTTGCCTCCGGCAGTTTGAATCAAACGGTTTTCTCACTACGCAATATTCTCAATGACAGCCGGGATCACGAGATCTTGATGACTGTTCCTCGACGAGGATATTGCTTCAACCGGCAATGTGTCGTCGATGCACAAGCAGATGTACCGGCACCCCGGGAGGAAACAACGCAGCCCCCCGCCCCCATCGCTGAGCAACTACCGCCGGCTGGTAGTGATGGGCTGCTTGCACCCTCAGGTAAAACCAATGAATCCGCGCGCATTACAAAAGCCCAGCTGATCGCTTATATCGTTACGCTGGCAGTCGTTGCCTTTACTGTTTTTCAATTCGACTTCGACGCGCCAAAAATTGAAATTTCCAGTGCCGACAAGAATGGACTGGTCATACACGCCGTGGGCAGTGATCTTGCCGAGGCGCAAGCGCTGATGGAGTTGTCCGCCAAACAAACCGAACAGCTGCCACCAAACCTGAAGGGCCAGGTCTGGATCAACCTGTATAAAGCCAACTATTCCGTTTCGTGCATCCGCCAGGATCTAAGCACTGCAAATCTACAATTGAACAGCAGCGAAAGGGACCTCGCCTTGATGATTCGTCAATGTCTGGAAGTCACTTTATGAAATTTGAAATTTCGCAAGCCGTTCACTGGCCTCTTATAGGCTTGATCAATGCACTGTGCATTTTCTCTTTCGTTTACTCACCTTCGCACTACATGGAAAACATCAGTTACCAGACAAAATCCCGACAATGGCTGGAAGATCTTAACCAACTCAACACCGAAGAGTACCTCACTATCGGGCATGGCAGGCTCACGGGGACCACGCTGGAAAGCCTGAATGGGAAAATCCGCAACGCGACCATCTCAGCGAACATAATCGGAGAAAGCAATAAACACGTCGAGATCAAAGTCAGCAACATCAAGCTCAGCCAGGACAATGAACTTTTTGCCATTGAAAAGACCCCTGACTTGTTCTTTAGACGTCAATACGTCTTGCAAGAAGGCGCCATTCTGAACTACGAGTTGATCCCGACCCAGGATAAAAACGCGGTGTGTTTTTACATCCATGAACTTGGCCGTTTGCGCTGCATGAACCATTAATCGGCCTCCCGAACGGGCTCGACACCCGTCTGGCAAAGGTTCACATCAAAGAATTTTCAAACAAAAATAATACTTATTGATTTGAATCAAACGTCTCCCCCGCCAAAAATCCCTCCTCGATAATCCTTGGAATCGAGCCCGCTTGATTCTCGTCCGGGACAATGCCCTACAGGGGGAATCAAGTGAACGCCATGCATTTCCTGCGAGCCCATAAATCGATGACTTTCAGATTCCTGGGGGTCTTGTTTCTGTCTGCCATTCCACTTTATTCGTTGGCGCACGACGAGCACTCCGTCGAAAGCACGACCATTGAATATTATGAAGTTGAAACAAGCCCGGATGACACCCAGAAACTATCGCATCTGAAGATTCACAGTGAGAATGAGTATCATGCAGACGAGCAGAGCAGTGATTCTACTCTCCCCGCCCCACCACAAAGTGACACAGGCATGAGCTACGCCAGTTCGCTCATACTTCTATGAGGGGCGGGCAAACGCTGACTGGCCTCTTCTGACGACCTGACAAATATGAGTTATTGACTTTGGCAGGCACCATCGAAGTGAGATTATTTGCAGCCCAAGTCGTGGCAGAGATGCAGCTGACATTCTGCGCTGCCTGAATAAACTGTTAATAAGGAATCGCCTCGATGCTACTGAAAAACTTCGTCACCGTGTCGTTTGGTTTATTGCTTTCTCTCAAGGCCATGGCCGACGACAAGGGTGTCTACAGTGCCAAATTGACGAGTGTCGAAACCAACAAAAAGGCCCCAACTACTGTGAAAACTGGCTATCAGGTAAAAAACGGTTATCGTATTGACGACTTTTACGCCTTTACAGCAGCAGCCATTGACCCGATGAAACCCCAATCGCAGATCTTCAGTTCGAAAATCGATCCGCGCAACGTTCAACACATGGACGACTCACCGTTGGACAGCAAGTACGCATTTTCGGCGGAACTGGAACTGATCCGGGGACTCTGAAAACCCGTTCAAAGCCAATGACAATGGGGTCGATTTCACCGACAGCGAGAACGCCCAATCGCGCATCTTCTCCATGACTGCCCGTCAGGCTTGACCCTTATCATTTAACAGATGAGCCTTCAATTTCATGAGTATCGCACCGCCCGACGAGATCTTTCATTTGTCCTCTGCCTTGCCGAGCCAACTGAATAGAACAATAGGCAAATGGGAAATGAGCCTTATTCCGACCGAGCATGAAGCGCGCATTCGGCAACACAAACTCTTTCACAGTCCGCAACTGCAGTGCAGTCGCCTTGAGTTCGACTCATCCGTGACGCTGGTCAGTTCTGTCCCTGCCGGATTCGTGACATTCGCCATCTCCCAGGCACCGATTGGCCGACCCGTCGTAAACAATCAAAAACTACGGCCTGACGAAGTCATCGTACTGCACAGTGATGAATCGGTGCATTACATCTGCGAACCGAATGAAACACTTTTCACCATCACCACGACACTGGAAAACTATGAGCGGTGCCGCCAACATCACTCTGTCATAGATATCCTTGCAAACAGAACACAACACCGCTTCCAGGCTGAAAACTTTCAATTCATACAATCGGCCATTCAAGCCATCAGCGCGTGCTGTGTCGACATCAACGACGCTGCTTCAGCACAGCGCAGCGAAACAGAGGGTTCGGCGATTGAAAGTGCGGTACTCGCTTCTCTGTTGCAATCGTTGACGCCGGCTGGCCGCTTCATCCGCAAAGTCCCGACAAGAAGAAAGGTGGCGATACAAGCCATACAGTACATCCATGAAAACACAAAAAAAACGCTCACTATAAAATCGCTGGTAAGGCAACTGGAAACCACCACTCGCACTTTGCATTTTGGTTTTATTGAAACGTTCGGGATATCGCCAATCGCTTATATCAGAAACTTGAGGCTCGCAAGCGCCCGTCGCGATCTGATCAATAAAACGTGGCCTACCGTCACAGAAACCGCGATGTTTTGGAATTTTCACCATCTGGGCCGGTTTTCCAAGGCCTATCAACTGGCTTACGGAGAGACGCCGTCGGAAACCGCCAAGCGCAACTCGGCCAGGCCAAGGAACACGACCTCATCTGTTTACAACCAGGTCGTCGGGGATAGAAATTATCGTTAACAGGCGTTTATCAAAGCCCCGAAAATGATGATTAATGATTTCCCTTGATTAACCACAAGTTTCCACAATTGCTTATTTGCCTACTCAAGGAGATAAGCATGCAACATCGAATAAACACACTGCCACTCAAGCAGAAAATCGCACTGTGTCTTACCGTCTATGCCAGCGGCATCTTGTTGGCTTGGGTAATTGACTGGTACTGAAGTCGCTTAATCCGCGACTACAGAAAACACAGTGAAATAATGATACCTCGGGGTTTTCGATGGTTGCCGCATATAAAGCGTTACTTGGAAGGCACGCAGTCACTGTATGTCTGATTGCTGCAGCAGGTTGGGCCGCATGGTTCTGTGCTGGAGGGCTGGCGGATCAATTCGTTGCACGGAAGTTGAATAACGTTTATGCCGATCTGCGTGCTGCTCAAGTGGAGCCCAATGCACAGATCGACAAAGTACTGGAAACCCTCGGCGATCTCGATCGCTCGGGTCAGGAATGCTCCGTAGAGCAATACTCACAACTGGCTGACCTGGTCAAGAACCTGCGATTTGTTGATCAAGCAGCAATCCAGTTGCCCAATGGCAAGATCTGTTCCTCCTACGGACAAGCACCTCCCTCGATACTGGTCGATAACGACAAGCGCAAGTTTTCCGTTGGAAAGCGAACCTACTGGGTGGATGCTGGCCACACGGCTTCTGCGGACTCCGATTTTATCATTGTGTCGGAACAGTCAACCTACGTCTGGGCAAACAAGAAGCTCCTGCTCGACAACTTGAAGTTTCCCAAGGACCTGCAACTGGACCTCATCGGCCCCGGCGGCGCAGTGCCCATTGCCTCTACGGGCCACAAACCGCTGACGGTGCAGAAACCGTTCCACCTGGAAGAACTGGTTACCTCGGCAGACAAGGTCCTCATCGCCTTTGCGGGCAACCGAAATGAACTGATCTCTGTCATTTCTCTTCCGTTGAGCTACCTGACGAGTCTCAAATTCAAATTATTCATTGGCCTTGTGTGCTTGTTCGCAGCGCTGTTTTTGCTCGCATGGTGTGCCCAACGGCATTACACCTCTACCGCCGTACGGCTTCGCAATGCCCTGAAAGCCAACAGGCTGGATGTTCACTACCAGCCTATCGTCAACCTGACGACGGGCTATCTGGTGGGCGCTGAATCACTTTCTCGCTGGAACGACAACGGCACCCAAGTGCCTGCGGATGTTTTCATTACGGTGGCGGAAAAATCCGACTTGATCCGCATACTTACACGTTCGGTGATTCGACAGGTGGCGGAGGATTACAGCACCTACCTTTGGGCGTGCAAGGACTTCTACATTACGGTCAATCTTTGCGCCCAGGATATCCAGGACCCAAGTTTTCCAGACTATGTGGCCAGCGTGCTGGCAACCTACAACATGCCAGTGTCCGCCATGGCTTTTGAAATCACCGAAAGGACCCTGATCGATCAGAAGCCTGCCGCCCTGCAATTGCGACGGCTTCGTGCGTGCGGACATCGCATTGCCGTGGACGACTTCGGTATCGGCTATTCCAACCTCTCGCTCCTCGATTCAGTGCCTTTCGACATTCTGAAATTAGATCGCTCATTCATCGCCGACGACAAGATCGCGGCCAAGGATGCCTTGTGGCGCCACATTGCCCAGTTGGCCAGGTCGCTGAGACTCAAGGTCGTGGCCGAAGGTGTCGAGACTCAGGAGCAACTGCCGCATCTGGTCTCGGAGGGGGTTTTGTTGGCGCAAGGCTGGTTGTTCTCCAAAGCGCTGCCAATTCAAGCATTGGCAAGACGCTACTTTCAATGTCCGGAAAACATCCCGCCTTACGACTCAAAAATATCAATCAATGATTTTTATTAACCCTTCATGGCCCCTCAAATGCTCGCCGAACCCTAACACCAGACAAACCTGAACAAGGACTCCACCACCCATGCTACTTCGAAACCTTGGCTTCGCTTCACTGCTATCGCTGCTGTCTTTTCAGGCGCTCGCTGATGACAAAGGTTTATATCTTGGAGCTGGCGTAAGCAGCATACAGACCGACGAATCCAGATTGGACGACGACGACACCAGCTACAAGGTTTATGCCGGGTATCGCGTCAATAGCTACCTGGCGTTCGAGGGGGCCTACGTCGACCTGGGTCAATTCAAGGACAAGAATGTCGATTTCGATGGTAAATCGGCTCAGGCTGCCGCCCATGTCGGCTTTCCGCTGGGCGATCGGTTGCGGGTATTCGGCAGTGTCGGTGCTCACGCCTGGGACGCCGACGGCAATGCCACCGACGACGATACCGGGGTTGACCTGACCTACGGCGTCGGCGTCGAGTTCGATGTCTTTCGCAACATCGGCCTGCGCGCTGAATACGAAGTTCTGGAGGTCGGAGAGATCGACCTGAATCAGACGACTGCATCCGCCTATATGCTTTTCTGACACCGCTACAACTGAGCGGCCTCCCCCGGGTCGCTCATCGCACTCTGCACAATGTTCGTCCTCGCCCTACCTACCCCACCCTGCCATTACTTCAACGTCTCCTTCGATTCCTGCGCAGGTGCCATGTACCACTTGTCCCTGGGCACCCATTTCTCCTGTGGCGGATCGCCCAGATAGTGCGGCGACATGATCTGCACACCGTACTCGTTGAACACGTCCTGGATGTTGGCGTGCAGCATGCTCAGCAGCACGGCGCGCGGTCGAGGCTGGCTGGGTATGGCCTGGGCCACCAGCCGGTATTCCGGGTAGAAGTCCGACAATGCCGTCTGGAACACCTGCGGCGGTGGGGTTTCGAGGACGCCGGGCGTGCGTCTGGCGGCTTCCAGCAACATCCCTTCGACCTGCCGCCAGGGGGTGTCATAGCCAATGGTGACTACGGTGTCGACCACATAACCGGGGCCTTGTACGACCCGTGAGTAGTTCTTGGTGACCGTGCCGGTGATCATCGAGTTGGGCAGGGTCAGCACTTCGCCCAGGCCGGTACGAATGCTCGTGGTGAACATGCCCAGCTCAGTGACCGTCCCTTCGTGTTCGCCAATGCGCACGAACTCACCGGGACGCAGGGTTCGGGTGTACGTCAGGATCAATCCGGCCGCCGCCTGCCCGACGACGCTGGAAGCACCCAGGGAGATCATCAGGCCGACCAGCACCGACAAGCCTTTGAACGCATCGGTACCGGCACCCGGCAAGTAGGGATAAGCCATGGCCAGGGCAAACAACCAGATCGCCAGCGAAGTCAGGCGCTGAGTCGGTTTCAGGGTTTCGTGGTTCAGCCAGTTGAAGGTGCCGGGCGTGGCCATGCGCCGCAGTATCCGGCGAGAGAACGCTGTCGCGCCGCGGGCAATGAAAAAGATCGCCAGCGCCACGCCGAGCCCGGGGATGGCCCCTAGAATCCCTTGCAGCAAATAGTCGGCGACTTCCAGCAGATAGTTGTTAAGGCTTTCACCCCAAGGCCGGGTATAGGGAAACCGCGACAGGACAAACCCCAACCACTCGTAAGAGAGCAGCAGCACGATGACCCAGCGCAGCAATTCCAGTACGCGGCTGACCAATGGATAGAGGAAGTTGGCGTCGATCAGCGGAACCTTTCCGACTTTCAGCGCCTGGGTGTGCCGATGCATCAGTTCAGGCAGTTTCTGCAGCACTCTGCGCCGCAGGTACGACATGCCGAACAGCAGCGCGATGTAAATGCCGGTGGCCAGCAACGCGGCGACGACGGAACGCAGGATCAACTGCAGGCTACGGGCTTCCCGGGTTTCAGCCACGACCTGGCGCAGCCTGTCGGCCGCGGCTTCGGCGGCCAGTTGCACCGAGTCGAATTCGGTCTCGTCGAAATCCTTGGGCGAAACGATAAAAGCACGGCGAGACCCCAGCAGCACCATGTAGCTTTTCATGATCGGGTCGAGGGTGACTTTGAGGTCGTCGGCGTCATCCAGCGCCTCACCGATCACCGCTTTCGCCCGTTTGACCCGAGAGGCCGGGGCTTCACCGAGGATGGTCGCGCGAAACACCATGATGCTGCGGTTGGCCACTTTCAATTCAACGGGAGCATCGACCACTTTCGGGGCGTCTTCAGCCCACAGTTGCACCGACCAAAACATCCCGAAAACAGTAAACAATACAGTGAGCAGCCTGCTCCGCATGTGTCAGATCCTTACGTCACGAAATTCAAATCCAGAGTACGTATCGCAGCGTAGTTCACCGATGAACGGTTGTCAGATTGGAGCTACAGACCGTTTCCTTATCCGTCTGTTTTCTTGAAACAGCGAGCTCAAGCCCCGGACATTGTGCTCTTGACCGAATTTTCGAAACACTGAAGATCCCTGTGGGAGCGAGCCTGCTCGCGATAGCGGTGGGTCAGACACAGGGATGTTGAATGTACCGCCGCCATCGCGAGCAAGCTCGCTCCCACAGTGTGTTCCATACCTGATTCAAGGATTGACCTGATAACCCTTGCCCTGCAAACAGCTGGTGTAGGCCGTCGTGGTGTTCGCCTGGGTGGTTTTCGATTGCTCCCGGCGTTCCTGGCGCTGACGTGAAGCACCGACCACGGCGCCGGCCGCCGCCGTCTCCTTGGCGCGGTTCTGGCGATAGTCCTGTTTCCTGTCATCGTCGACACGATCATAAGCTTCGTCATGCTGATTGCCGCGCACCTGGGCCCCGACCGCGCCGGCGGCGGCCCCGGCAGCAGCACCCTTGATCCTCCCGCCGGAAGGCGTGGTAGCCGTCGAGGCGCTCTGGCTGGCGGCGATGCTGTTGCATTCGTTGATGTCGGCCTGGGTTTGTTGCGAACTTTGCCCTTTCATCGGCACCACCGATTGCGCCCAACCCGGGGCACTCAAAATCGACAATGCGATACACAGGCTGACCGGTGAAAATCGTTTCATGATGACCTCCGACAGGCTTGCCACAACGGGCAAGCCTTTGGGTCGACTGGCGGGCGGCAAGCGGCGCCATGCGTCGCCTGCCGATCGGGTGGAGTAACTGAAAAGTGTAGTTCAACGGCCCCGCACAGAAGGACTTCCGAACAAGCGGTGGACGTTGTGCAGGAGCGAGCCTGCTCACGATGGCGGTGTATCAGGCACATAAATGTCGAATGTACGGCCGATATCGCGAGCAGGCTCGCTCCTGCAGGTCTATTGGTGATCTGCGGATGTGCGGTTACTCAGCCGGATCGAGCCGATCCAGCGCCCGATTCACTGCCAATTCTCCGAGCATGATCACTTGCGCAATGCCCAGCAGCGCATTGCGGCTGGTTCCTTGCAGATGATCCACCAGGTCGTTGGCCATGACATGGGCCGATGCCAGCGATTCGCAGGCATGCACCAACAGGGTTTCGGTACCGAGTTCGGGATCGACGATGAACATGCTGCCGGGTTTACGCGGCGTGGCCATGATGCCGGGGCCGGGGTTGAGGTAATGATCGAGGGCAGGCTCGGCGGCTTCGTGGAGTTTTTGGGAGTCGAGGGTTTCATACGGGGATGTCGGATCGGTGTCCGGGGGATTGGGTGTGACTTTGAACATGGATGTAACTCCTGGATGTAGATGAGGAGCCATCAACCTTCGCTACCAAACGAGGGGTGGTGGCCATACGCAGGTTGGTAGACCGGCCCAGGAACCCGGCGCATCCGAAGACGCCCTACGCATGACCACCATTAAGCAGAGACAAAATACTCTGCAAAGCATGGTGCTCTGCGCCTGGATAACCGGGCTACCAAACCCGATCGCTGTTGTTTTCCAGCGACCGGCAAACGATAGAACCCGGCTCCAAGACGCACAAGCCGGCGGATTCTGGCGTAGCTGTAGGCAATGACGCAAGCCGTCGTAGCTTGCTGGAAGTAACGCTGACAGCCGTTAAACAGATCCGGAACAGCAGGCTGCAGAATACCTGGCACACACCAAAAACCTGTGGGAGCGAGCTTGCTCGCGATGGCGGTGGCTCAGTCAACATAGATGTTGAAGCTGATGTCCTCATCGCGAGCAAGCTCGCTCCCACAGGGGGTATGTGGTGTTGGTCAGGCATTGGTTGTCAGCGGATAGAGCTTGTCATCAAACTCCGCCAACTTCGGAAACACCAGCGGCTGATCATCGCTCAAATGCTGCAGTCGCTGCCCGTAATCCACCAGAAACTGCTGGCGCGCCTCGTCACTGATGTACGGCACATGCCAGGCCACGAACGGCTCCAGCACATCAAAACCAACATAAGCCAGGGTGCCACGCAGGATCGGCCGCAGCATGTCCTCCAGCGGACCGTGAATCGCACCTTCGCCGAACATGTGTTCACGCCCGCCCAGGGTCACGGTCACCAGCGCTTTCTTGCCGGCCAGACCGCCCTGATCGTAGAAACGCTTGCCGCCATAGCAGATGCCCGACACCAGCACCCGGTCGATCCAGCCCTTGAGCATGGCCGGGGTGGAGAACCAGAAGATCGGGAAGTTGAGGATCAGCAAGTCGGCCCACAGCAGTTTGTCCAGCTCAGCCTGGATGTCCGCCGCCAGCGACTGGCTTTTCACGCCCAGGCGTTGTTCCAGGGCATAGACCAGGTATTCGGGGTTTTCCCGATTCGAGAAGTCCGCGTCGCTGGCCACCGGGTTCCAGTTCATTTTGTACAGGTCGCTGACCTGCACTTCGTGGCCCTGGGCTTCAAGCGTGGCGACCGCCTGGTCCCGCAGGGCGGCGGTGAAGGATTGCGGCTCCGGGTGAGCGTGGACGATCAGTACTTTCATGGTGGTTCCTTAGACTTGTTCCAGCGTATCGGTTGAAGGTGTGGAAGCGCGCGTGGCCAGCAACCGGTCGAGCCAGTCGGGGTCCATTTGCGGTTCGGAAGAAAACAGCAGCCCGGTGTAGTCCTGGTGCGGCGGGGTGAAGATCTGGCTGCGCGAGCCGTGGTCCACCACCCTGCCCCGTTGCATCACCAATACCTCATCGGCGATCGCCCGCACAGTAGCAACATCGTGGGTGATGAACAGATAGCCGACACCCAGTTGCTGCTGGATGCGGTTGAGCAATTTCAGTACGCCTTCAGCCACCAATTGGTCGAGGGCCGAGGTCACTTCATCGCAGATGATCAGTTGCGGTTCGGCCGCCAGGGCCCTGGCGATGCAGATGCGTTGCTTCTGCCCGCCGGACAGCTCCCGGGGCTGACGATCCATGAAGGTCGCGGGGTCGAGCTCGATCATCTCCAGCAGTTCGGCAACCCGGGCGCGCATGGCTTTACCCTTGAGGCCCAGATAAAACGTCAGCGGCCGGCCGATAATGTCGACGATGCGCTGGCGCGGATTCAGCGCGGTGTCGGGGATCTGGTAGATCATCTGGATGCGCCGCAGTTGCTCCTTGCTGCGTTGGCGAAAGTCCGCCGGCAAGGGTTCACCGTCGTACAGCACCTGGCCGTAGGTCGGTGGCAGCAAACCGGTGATCAACCGCGCGGTGGAGCTTTTGCCACTGCCAGACTCGCCGATCACCGCCAGGGTCTGACCACGGTAGAGCTTGAGGGAAACGTCGTGCAGCACCGGTTGCTGGCCATAACTGGCGCAACTGTTGCGCAGTTCCAACAGCGGTTGTTCCTGCTGCGGACAGGCCTTGGGTTCGGTGCGAAAACTGCGCACCGCCCACAACGACTTGGTGTAGTCCTCCTGCGGGTCACCGAGCATCTGCCGGGTTTCGGCCTCTTCCACCAGCTTGCCGTGACGCAGCACCATGATGCGGTCGGCCATCTGCGCCACCACCGCCAGGTCGTGGCTGATGTAGATCGCCGCGCTGCCATAGGTCGCGACCGCATCGCGGATGGCTGCCAGCACCTCGATCTGGGTGGTGACGTCCAGCGCGGTGGTCGGTTCGTCGAAGATGATCAGGTCCGGATGACAGGCCATCGCCATGGCGGTCATGACCCGCTGCAACTGGCCGCCGGAGACCTGATGCGGATAGCGCTGGCCGATGGTTTCGGGATTGGGCAAGCGCAGTACCCGGTACAACTCCACCGCCTCGCGCATGGCCTGCTCGCGGCTCATGCCGCCGTTTTTCACAGCGGTTTCGACGTGCTGGTCAATCAGGCGATGGGCCGGGTTGAACGAGGCTGCCGCGCTCTGTGCCACATAGGCAATACGCAGCCCCCGCAGTTTACGCAGGGCTTCAGGCTTGGCGTTGAGCAAGTCGATACCGTCGAAGTGCACCGAGCCACCGGTGATCCGGCAGCCGTCGCGGGTGTAGCCCATGGCCGACAGGCCGAGGGTCGACTTGCCCGCGCCGGACTCGCCGATCAGCCCCAGCACCTCGCCCCGTTGCAGGGTCAGGTCGATGCCCTTGATCAGCGGATGCCAGGCATCTTCGTAATGGCCTTCGATGTGCAGGTTGCGGATTTCCAGCAGAGGTTTTGAGGTCGTCATGTTCAGCATTCCTTGAGGCCGCTGGATTTGTGCAGCATCCAGTCGACGACGAAATTGACGCTGACTGTGATCAAGGCCACGGCCAGGGCGGGCAGCAACGGGCTGATGTCGCCAAAGGTGATCAGCACCGCGTTGTCGCGCACCATGCTGCCCCAGTCGGCGGTGGGCGGCTGGATGCCCAGGCCGAGGAACGACAGCGCACTGATGAACAGGAACACGAAGCAGAAACGCAGGCCGAACTCGGCAATCAGCGGTGCCGCCGCGTTCGGCAACACCTCGCGGGTCACCAGCCACCACAGGCCTTCACCGCGCAGGCGTGCGGCTTCGACGAAATCCTGCACCACCACGTTCATCGCCACAGCACGAGACAGCCGAAACACCCGGGTCGCATCCAGCAGCGCAATCACCAGCACCAGCGACGTCGCCGTGGTGCCGACCACGCTGAGGATCAGCAAGGCAAAGATCAGTTGCGGAATGGCCATCAGGATGTCCACCACCCGGGACAACCCCTGATCGACCCAACCACCCTTGATCGCCGCGATCAGGCCGCTCAAGCCGCCGAGCAGAAACGCCAGGACGGTGGTGAGGAAGGCAATGCCCAGGGTGTTGCGCGCGCCATAGACCAGGCGGCTGAACATGTCGCGCCCCAGGTTATCGGTGCCCAACAGGAACTGCCCGCCCCAGGGGGCGAAGCCCTCGCCCACCACCTGGGTTTCGCCGAACGGTGCCAATACCGGCGCGAACACCGCCACCAGCACGTACAGCAGGATCATCAACAAACCGAACTTGGCGCTCAGGGGCGCCTGCCACACTTGTTTTAACAGGCTCATGGTCTACCCCTTCGGATG
Source organism: Pseudomonas sp. BF-R-24 (assembly GCF_019947335.1). NCBI lineage: Bacteria > Pseudomonadati > Pseudomonadota > Gammaproteobacteria > Pseudomonadales > Pseudomonadaceae > Pseudomonas > Pseudomonas sp. BF-R-24. Next base: position 153,643 of record NZ_JAGYGG010000009.1, on the reverse strand, counting down.
CATCAGGCGTGGGTTGCTGGCAATCGACAGCACATCGGCACTGGTGTTGAGCAGGATGTAGGTCGCGGCGAAGATCAGGCTGCAGGCCTGCACCACCGGGATGTCACGCTTGGCCACCGAGTCCACCAGCAACTGGCCGAGCCCCGGATAGACAAACACCACTTCGACCACCACCACGCCAACCACCAGGTACGCGAGGTTCAGCGCCACCACGTTGACGATGGGGGCCAGGGCATTGGGCAAGGCGTGACGGAAGATGATCCGCGACTGGCTGATGCCCTTGAGCCGGGCCATTTCGATGTAGGGGCTGGCCAGCAGGTTGATCAAGGATGCGCGGGTCATGCGCATCATCTGCGCGATGACCACCAGGCTCAGGGTCGCCACCGGCAACACCGAACGCTCCAGTACCGTGCCCAATGAGGCGTCCGGCGCGAGGTTGGAAATGCTCGGGAACCAGTTGAGCTTCACCGCGAACACCAGGATCAGGATGTAGGCGACGAAAAACTCGGGGAACGACACCGCGCTCAGCGCCGAGGTGTTGAGCAAACGGTCGAACCAGCTGTTGCGGTACAACGCCGCGAGCATCCCCAGCAGCAAAGCCAGCGGCACCGACACCAGCGCTGCCAGCAATGCGAGGCTGAAGGTGTTGCCCAAACGCGTACCCACCAGTTCGGCGATCGGCCGCTGGTTGGCCAGCGACACACCGAGATCACCGTGCAGCAACTGCCAGATCCAGTGGCCAAAGCGGGACAATGGCGGCAGGTCCAACCCCAGTTGCGCGCGGTAGGCGGCCACGGTTTCCGGGGTGGCCGACTGGCCCAGCATGGCCTGGGCGATATCGCCCGGGAGCATGCCGACGGCCAGGAAAATGATCACTGAGACGGCGAACAGCGAGAGCAGGCCTAGCGCCAGACGCTGCCCCAACAGCTTGAAAATACTTCTCATCGTGCAGTTCCTTGAATTGGGCACGTCTTTGAAGACTGCGATTTCCCCTGTGGGAGCGGGCTTGCTCGCGAAGAGGTTCCGTCAGCTGACATATGTGGCGACTGACACACCGCTTTCGCGAGCAAGCCCGCTCCCACAGTTGATCGTCATTGTTTGATCGATCCCGGCATCACGCCTGCCACCACCGCTCGATCACCCGCAGGCCATCCAGCTCGCCATAGGGCGCGGTCTGTGCGCCGTGAGCAACCTTGTTCGAGCGCGCCGCCACGGAACTGGCGAACAACGGCACGATCGCCCCGCCCTCGTCCCGGCACAGCGCCTGCATTTCGTTGTACATCTCGCGGCGCAGCGGGTCGTTCATTTCGCCGCGAGCGGCGTTGAGCAGTTGATTGAAGCGCGGGTTGTCCCAGTGGGTTTCGTTCCACGCCGCGCCCTTGGCGTAACCGATGCTGAACATGCGGTCGGCGGTCAGGCTGCTGTACCAGAACGAAGTGGTGAACGGTTGCTTCATCCACACGTTGGAGAAGAAGCCGTCCGCCGGTTCGCGCACCACGTCGATGTCGATCCCGGCGGCGCGAGCCTGTTCCTTGAACAGCACCGAAGCATCCACGGCGCCGGTATAGGCAGCGTCAGAGGCTTGCAGGCGAACCTTGAGCGAATCCAGACCGGCCTTTTTCAGGTAGAAGCGCGACTTGTCCGGGTCGTAGGTGCGCTGCTCCAGCGCAGTGTTGATGAAGCGGCTGCCAGGCTGGATCGGATGGTCGTTGCCCACCAGGCCATAGCCATGCAGCACCGAAGCCAGCAGGGTTTCGCGGTTGATCGCGTGCTTCATCGCCAGGCGCACGTCGTTGTTCTGGAACACCTGGCTGTCGGTGAGCATAGGGAAGGTGTAGTGCTGGGCGCCCTTGGTTTCTTCGATGACCAGGTTCGGGTTGCGCTTGAGCAGCGCGACGGTTTTCAGGTCGACCTTGTTGATCACATCCACTTGCCCGGTGACCAGCGCGTTGACCCGCGCCGCGCCGTCGGCGATTGCGATCAATTCGGCACTGGCGAAGTGTGCCCGGCCCGGTTTCCAGTAATCGGGGCTGCGTTCCAGGGTCATGCGCACGCCCGGCTCGAAGTCCTTGAGGCGATAGCCACCGGTGCCGGCGCCGGCCTGCCAGTCCGCCGCGCCATCCTTGCTCGGCATGATCGCCAGGTGGTAATCGGCGACCACATACGAGAAGTCGGCGTTGCCCGAGTGCAGTTCGAACACCACGCTGTCGCTGCCGTTGGCGCTGACCTTGGCCACGTCACCCAGCACGGTCTTGGCCGCCGAGGTGGATTTCTCGCCGAGGTGGTGCTGGATCGAAGCGACCACGTCGTCGGCGGTCAGGGTCTTGCCGTTGTGGAAGGTCACGCCCTGACGGATTTTGAAGGTCCAGATGCGCGCGTCCGGGGTCGAGGTCCAGCTTTGCGCCAGTTCGGGGATCGCGGTGCCGTCGACGGCAATTTCGGTCAGGGTGTTATAGACCGCCGAGAAGCCGACGAAGGTGAAGGTGTCGGACCAGGAGCCAGGGTCCCTGGAGTCGGTGGTGCTGCCACCGGCCAGGCCCAGACGCAGAACACCGCCGGGTTTTGGCGTGGCCTCCCCGGCAAAGGCGCCAAACGGCAGGCCCATGGAGAACGCCCCGGCCACCGCCGCGGCAGCGGCGCTGTACTTGAGGAAGTCTCTACGCGGAAAACTGAATTCATGGTTCGCTTGAGTAATCTTGTTTTTGTTATCGCTCATTGCATTGCCCCTGATCAAAAAGCTAATGAATTACCGGTTCAAAACCACGCAAGACACCGGGCCATGGCCCGGTGCATACAACGTTTGAATCGCCAACCGTCACACCTGGATCGCCTTCACTTCGACGAACTCGTTCAGCCCCTCCTCACCCCATTCGCGACCGTTACCCGACTGTTTGTAGCCACCGAACGGCGCCTGATAATTGAATGCAGCACCGTTGAGGAAGCACTGACCGGCGCGCAGCTGACGCCCCAGTTGCAAGGCACGCTCGGCACTGCCGGCCCAGACGCCGCTGGACAGGCCGAACGGCGAGTCGTTGGCGATCTGGATCGCTTGCGCCTCATCGGCGTAGGGAATCAGGCACAGCACCGGGCCGAAGATTTCTTCCTGGGCAATGCGCATGCGGTTGTCGACATCGGCGAACAGCGTCGGGCTGACATAGAAGCCGCGCTCGAACGTCGATGGCGTGTCACCGCCGCACAGCAACCGTGCGCCTTCCTGTTGGCCGACCTTGATGTAATCGAGCACGGTGCGTTTTTGCCCGGCCGAACACATCGGGCCGAGGAAGCTTTGCGGGTCGAGGGGATCGCCCATGCGCAGGCTCAACGTTTCCGCCAGCGCCAGTTCGACGGCCTCGGCGTAACGGCTGGCCGGCAGCAGCATGCGGGTCAGCGCGGTGCAGGTCTGGCCGGAGTTGATCATCACGTCCTGCACGCCGTAGCGCACCGCCGCTGCCAGGTCGGCATCCTCGGCGATCAGCAACGGCGACTTGCCGCCCAGTTCCAGGCACACGCGTTTGACTGAAGGTGCCGCTGCTTGCGCGACCCGCACCCCGGCGCCGGTGGAGCCGGTAAACGACACCATGTCCACGTCCGGGTGTTTGGCCAGCGCTTCACCGACTTTCGAGCCCGGCCCGCTGACCAGGTTGAACACCCCGGCAGGCAGGCCGATGTCCTCGATCATCTGCGCCAGCAGGAAGGCATGCAGCGGGGTTTCCTGACTCGGCTTGACCACCACCGTGCAACCGGCGGCCAGTGCCGGGGCCAGTTTGCCGATCAACTGGTGCAGCGGGTAATTCCACGGATTGATGAACGCGCAGACACCCACGGCCTCGCGGATCACCAGCGAGTTGCCGACTTCGCGCACCTCGTCCATGAGATGCGCCAGTTCGACGTACTGCTCAAGGCCCGTGATCGGCCCGTCGACCTGCACCGAGCGGCACCATTGCACCGGCATGCCCAGTTCCGTAGTGATGACCGCGGCCATCTCATCGGCACGATTGCGCAGTTGATCGGCCAGTGCACGGATATAACCGGCACGCACGCTGGACGGCGTGCGCGACCATGAAGCGAAGGCCCGGCGAGCCGACGCCACGGCGTTTTCAACATCGAGTTCATCACCCAGCGGAACGCTGCCGCAGGCTTCCTCGGTGGCCGGGTTGATCACCTCGGCGATGCCCCGCCCCGACGGGGTTTGCCAGCGGCCATCAATGAACAGTGTCTTGTGATTAAGCATGAACCTGGGCCTCCATCAATTCCTGGGCACAACGGGCAATGCGCTGGCAGGCATCGCGCAGCGGTTCGGCACCGACCACCAGACCGAGGCGAATGTGCCCCGCCGCGCTCGGACCAAAGGCCTCGCCCGCCAGGACCGACACGCCGTGGCGATCCAGCAACCGGTCGGCAAACGCCTGGGCGCTGAGCCCGGTCTGGCGGATATCGAGCATCACGAACATCCCGCCATCGGGTTTCAACGCCCGCACGCCGGGGCAATCGGCCAGGCTGTCGCACACCAGATCGCGACGCTGGCGATAGGCTTCGCGCATGGCTTCGAGTTCCGGCAGGTTGCTTTCCAGGGCCACCACGGCGGCGTCCTGAATGAAATCCGGCGAGCCGTAGAGCATGCACAGGGCGAGGTTTTCCAGGTGCGCGGCCAAAGACGGCGGCGCCACCACCCAGCCGACGCGCCATCCGGTCATGGCGTGGGATTTCGACAGGCTGTTGAGGGTCGCAGTGCGCTCGGCCATGCCCGGCAGGCTCGCCGGGCTGACGTGTTCGCCTTCGAACAGCAGTTCGCTGTAGACCTCATCGGAAATCAGCCACAGGTCGTGGGCGATGCACAACTCAGCCAAGGCGGCCCAGGTGCTGCGCGGCAGGCTCGCGCCCGACGGGTTGTGCGGGCTGTTCAGTGCCAGCGCCCGGGTGCGCGGAGTGATGCGCGCGGCGACATCTTCGGGCAACACGCGAAAGCCGTTTTCCGAGCGTACGGGCACCGGCACCACCACGGCACCGCAAGCACCGAATACCGCTTCGTAGGTGACGTACATGGGCTCGGCGACGATCACTTCGTCACCCGGATTGAGTACGCATTGGGCCACGCTGAACAGCGCACATTGCGCCCCGGCCAGTACGGTGACCTGATCGGCCGAAACGCTTTGGCCGCTGCGTTGTTGATGACGCCTGGCAATGGCCTCGCGCAGGGCACGCTTGCCGCGCACCTCGGCATAGTGCGTGTTGCCGTTTAGCAGGCTGTCGATCGCACCCTGCACGATGGGCTGTGGCGTGTCGAAATCCGGATCGCCCACGGACAACAGCAGAATGTCTTCACCTTGCTCGCGCAGTGCCAGGGCGCGGTAGTGAATGTCCCACGCGGCGGCGCCGTCACCGGCGATACGTTGAGTCAGATCGGAAAAGCGCATGGCTTCATCCCCTTAAAATGCAGATCAATGCGCACAGGCATGCTTGAGTTCGATCAGGGTCACGCCGTTGCGCTTGAAGCCATGGCGCAAGTCGGTCTGCAACTCGGCGAGGCTTTGCGGCTGGGTCACGGTGCAGCCGAACGCACGCGCTAGGGCGGCGAAATCCGGGTTGCGCGGCAATACGCCGATGGGCTCGATGTCCAGGCCGAGCATGTCGTCGCGGATCTGCCCCAGCGCATCGTTGTTCCACAGCAGCACCACCAGCGGGCTGTCAAGTTCTTCCACGGCGGTGGCCAGTTCCTGGGCGGTGTAGAGGAAACCACCGTCGCCCACCAGCACCAGCCCAGGCCGCTGCGGCGCACCGAATTTGGCGCCGATCCCGGCCGGCAGGCCATATCCCAAGGTGCCGTAGCCGGTCGGGTGCAACCAACTGCGAATGGCGAGGCTGTCGAAGGCATAGTTACCGGTGTAGGCCAGTTGGGTCATGTCGGTGCTGATGAAAGCGTTGTCCGGCAGCTCCGCCGCAATGCGATCCAGGATCGACTGATGAATCGATTGCAAGGGGCCATGGCTGGCCTTGACCGCTTTACGCAGTGCGGCGACCGAGGCAATCGCAGCGCTGGCCTCGCGCACGTCGGTTGGCAGGCGCTCAAGCAAGCCACTGAGGGTTTGTTGCGCATCGCCATGCAACGCCACCGCGCAGGGGTAGAAGTCGTTGAATTTGCGTGGGTCGATGTCCACCCGCAGCAGTTCGCCATTGAGTGGCAGGCGTTCGCGCCAGAAGTCGGTGTCGGCCATTTCGGTGCCGACCGCCAGCACCACGTCGGCCTCGGCGATCAGGTTCCAGCCCGGCTCCACACACAGGGATGAGCCGGCGTTGAGCGGCGCGTCCGGCGGCAGCAGGCCTTTACCGGCGACGCTGGTGAACAGTGGCGCGGCCAGTCGGGTGCTGACTTCTTGCAGCTCAGAGGTGGCATTCAAGGCGCCACCACCGGCAATGATCATTGGTCGCTTGGCAGCGTTGAGTTTGGCCACGGCCTGATCAATTGCGGTGGTCGACGCCGGGCCACGACCCGGACGACGCACCACCTCATTGCTCCAGTCACGGGCAATCGGCGCCGACAACACGTCCAGCGGCACCGAGATGTGCACCGGGCGCGGGCGCTCGCTGTCGAACACCGCGTAGGCACGGGCGATCAGTTCCGGCAGGTCTTCGGCAGTCAGTGCCACGGCCGAGAACGCAGTGATCGGCGCGGTCATTGCGCGCTGGTCCTGGCACTCGTGCAGACTGCCCCAACCCTTGCCCAGGCTGGCGCTGTGGTTGACGCTGGAAATCACCAGCATCGGAATCGAGTCGGCGTAGGCCTGGCCGATGCCGGTGGCGGCGTTGGTCACGCCGGGGCCGGTGATGACAAAGCACACACCGGGTTTGCCGCTGACCCGGGCGTAGCCGTCGGCCATGAAACTGGCGCCCTGCTCATGACGAGTCAGCACATGGCGGATGCCGCTGCCGGGCAAGCCGCGATACAGCTCCAGGGTGTGTACGCCGGGAATGCCGAACACGGTATCGACGCCGTAGTTGGCCAACAGGCGCACCAGGGCCTGGCCACCGGTCAATGTTTTGCTTTGCATGTTCATGTCCTCACTCGTGGCCGAGGCGAATCAACGCATCGACCGCAGTCGTGCCTTGGGCACCGACCAACAATGGGTTCACATCGAGTTCCAGCAACTGCGCGGCGTTTTCGCAGGCGTAATCGGCCACGGCGCGAATCGCGGCCACCAAGGCGTCCAGGTCAGCAGACTCGCGACCACGGAAACCTTGCAGTAGCGGTGCGCTGCGCAGACTGAGCAAGGCATTGCGGATCGCGCCGTCGGTGGTCGGCAGCAACAGACTGCGACTGTCCTTGAGCAACTCCACCAGAATGCCGCCGGCACCGATCACCAGGGCGAGGCCGAAATCGTTTTCGCGCTTGATGCCGACAATCAGCTCAGCCAGTGGCGGCTTGGCCATGGGTTCGAGCAACAGCTGATCGAACACGACGCCCGGGGCGTAAGCGGTAATGCTGGTGCGCATCTTCTCCAGTGCAGCGCTCAATGCCGCGCCATCCTTGAGGTTCAGCGCCACGGCACCGGCCTCGGTCTTGTGTGGCAGTTGAGCGCTGACCGCTTTGAGTACCAGCGGATAGCCCAGGGTTTCTGCGTCCTTCAGGGCCTTGTCCGGCGTGCTCAATACGCCGTTGGGCGTCGGCAGGCCAAAGGCTTTTAACGCCTGTTTGGAATCCCATTCATTGAGCAAGCGTCCCTCGCCTTCCAGCGCCTGCGGGCACAACGGCACCAGCGCCGATTCCCCCAGCGCCAGCAAGGCATGGCGATTGCGCTGATAACCGGCGATGCGGCCCCACGCGGCCAACCCGTCTTCAACGCCCTGCAAGGCTGCGACGCCTTGGGCGTGCAGACGTTCACGGGCATGGGCCGGCAGCAATTCAGGGAAGGCCGAGGTGACAAAGCCGGTCTTGCCGTGACGTTGCAGTGCCGCGCAGTACAACTCCAGCAGCAGGTCGCATTCCTTGCGCTCGCCGGTGAACTCCGACGGATAGTCGAGCACCAGCATCGCCGCGTCGGCTTCGGTGCGCAGCGCGCTGTCGAGCATACGGTTCAAGGCTTCGCCGTCGCCCCAGATCGCCGTGGTGAAATCCAGCGGGTTGACCAGGTTGGCATAGGTCGGCAGCACTTGCGCGAGTTCGCCGACCTGCCCTTGATCGAGTTTCGGCAGGCCCAGGCCGTTGCGTTCGGCGTAGTCGGCAATCAGCCCGGCGTCGCCACCGGAACAGGCCAGCGCAATCAGGCTGTTGCCCGCCGGCAGATTGCCGCAGGCCGCGGCTTTGAGGGTTTCGACAAAACTCACCGGGCCGCTGACGCGAATCACCCCGAGACGGTCGAACAACGCGTCATACAGCGCATCGGAGCCGGACAGCGAACTGGTGTGACTCAAGGCCAGTTCGGCACCGATCTGCGACACGCCGGTTTTCAGGGCGATGATCGGAATGCCCTTCTCCAGTGCCTTGTGCGCAGCGCGGGCAAAACCCGGCACATTCTTCAGGCCTTCCAGATGCAGGCCGATGGCGGTGACCCGAGGTTCATCGAGCAACACGTCCATCAGTTCAGCCACGCCCAGTTGCGCCTGATTGCCCACCGAGGCCATGTAGGCCACCGGCAGCGAGCGGTCGCTCATGGACAGGTTGTAGGCGAAGTTGCCGCTCTGGGTCAGCACCGCCACGCCCTTCTCGACTGCCTTGCCGCCGTGGGCCACCGGCCACAGAGCGGAGCTGTGCAGGTAGTCGAGCAGGCCGTAGCAGTTGGGGCCGAGCAAGGCCATGTCGCCAGCGGCCTTGAGCAGTTGCTGTTGCAGGGCCTGGCCTTCGGCACCGGTCTCGGCGAAGCCGGAGGCGTAGCAGATCGCGCCGCCTGCGCCGATGGCGGCCAGTTCGGCCACGCAAGTCAGGGTCAACTCACGGTTGGTCGCAATAAATACCGCGTCCGGGCCGCAAGGCAGCTCGGCAACGCTGCGCACGCAAGGAACGCCTTCGAGGCTGTCGTGCTGCGGATTGACCAGCCACATTTGCCCTTGGTAGCCACCCTCGGCACAGCGCTTGAGGGCGCGGGCCATGCTGCGGCCGCCGACGAACGCCACGTGTTGCGGCGCGAGCATGCGTTTGAGGTTGTCACGAATGGTTTGGGACATGGGAGTTCTCCGGGCCGATCAGCGCAGCAGCGGCCGCAGCAGCTCGCGGGAAATGATGTGGCGCTGGATTTCCGAAGTGCCTTCCCAGATCCGTTCGATCCGCGCGTTACGCCAGATGCGCTCCACCGGACCTTCGTCCATCAGACCCATGCCGCCGAAGATCTGCACCGCTTCGTCGGCGGTACGGCCGAGCACTTCACTGGCGAACAGCTTGGCCATGCCGGCCTCGCCATCGGTCATGGTGCCCTGGTCCATTTTCCAGGCGGTGTGCAGGGTCAGCAGTTCCGCGGCGCGGATTTGCGTGGCCATGTCCGCCAGCTTGAAAGACACGCCTTGATAGGTGCCGATCGGCTGGCCGAATTGCTTGCGGTCCGCCGCCCATTGCAAGGACACGTCCAGTGCGCGCTGGGCCTGACCGACACAGTTGGCCGCGACCATCACGCGCCCGGCGGTCAGCCAGGCGTTGGCCACGTCCCAACCCTTGCCGACTTCGCCCAGCACTTTGCTGGCCGGCACGCGGCAGTCGTCGAAGAACATTTCGAAGGTGTGATAACCACGGTTGCTCACGCACTTCGGCCCACGGCGGATGGTCATGCCCGGGGTGTTGCGGTCGACCAGGAACGAAGTCACGGCGTTGCGCTTCTTGCCGTTGTGTTCGTAGGTGTCGGTGACGGCGAAGACAATGGCGAAATCGGCGTGGCCGGCGTGGCTGATGAAGTGCTTGCTGCCGTTGAGAATGAAGTCGTCGCCTTCACGCACGGCGCGGGTCTTGATCGCATTGGCATCGGAGCCGGCACCCGGTTCGGTCAAGGCGAAGCAGTCGATTTTTTCGCCCTGGATACACGGCAACAGGTAGTCGTTGATCTGCTCACCGGTGCAAGCCATGAGGATTTTCGACGGCCGTGCGACAAACACGTGCAGCGCCCAGGACACCTTGGACAGCTCGCGCTCGATCAGCGCCTGGGACAGGTAGTCCAGGCCACCGCCACCCACTTCTTCGGGCATGTTGAACGCATAGAAACCGGCGGCAATCGCCTTGCCGCGAATCTGCGCTGCCAGTTCCGGGGAAACCTCGTCGGCGCGGTCGACTTGCTCTTCATAGGGCAGCAGTTCCTTCTCGACGAAGCTGCGTACCGAGTCCACCAACATTTCTTGTTCTTGGGTCAGTTGGAAATTCATGGTGCTACCTGTTGTTCGTGTTCTGGGAGATGGAGAGGAATCAACGACCGATGAAGCGTGCCGGGCGTTTTTCCATGGCGGCACGCAGGGCTTCGTTGCCGTCTTCGCTGCGACCGCACAACAGGCCGGCGGCCAGTTCGGCTTGCAGTTGTTCGGCCAGGCTGCGTTCGGCGCCTTCACGCATGAGTTTCTTCGTCTGGGCGAAGGCAAAGGTCGGGCCAGCGGCCAGGCGTGCGGCCAGTTCGCTGGTGACCGTCAGCAATTGATCGTCGGCACAGACATCGCCGACCAGACCGGCGTCGAGGGCACGGTCGGCGCCCCACAATTCGTCCAGAAACAGCAGACGCTTGGCCTGTTCGCTGCCGATCAGGCGCGGCAAGTGCCAACTGGCGCCGGCGTCCGGCGAGTACGCCATGCTGGTGTAGCCGGCTTTGAAGCGTGCCGATTGCCCGGCGATGCGCAGGTCGCAGCACAGGGTCAGGTCCATCCCGGCGCCGACGGCGGTGCCGTTGATGGCGGCGATGGTCGGTTTTTCCAGGCTGTGCAGGCGGGTCATCAGGGCGTGGGCGGTTTCGGTCCAGCCGTAGGTTTCCAACGCACCCCGGGCTTCGGCATCGGCCCATTCATCAAGGTCCGCGCCAGCGCAGAAGCTGCGGCCGCTACCGGTGAGCACCACCACGCGCACCGCTGGATCGGCGTTGAAACCGTCGAGCAAGCCGTGCAGGTTTTTCAGCGTCGGAATGTCCAGCGCATTGCGCTGGGCAGTGCGATTGAGGGTGATCCAGGCAACGCCTGCTTCGACCTGGCTGAGCAGCGACGATTGAGTGGTCATGGGAATCCTCGAATTATTGTGTTTGGTCTGAGGTGATGCGACTTGAGGCCATACTAAACGAGTGTTCAGTAAGGCGGCAATCGGCGGAGAAATGGGCTGTAACAAGCTCAATAGATACTTAAACTATTGTTTTTATTGAATTATTTTTTGGTTGGCGAGCGTGGGACGTTGGTGCTGTTACAACTTCGAACAACTGGCGACAGGAGGCAGGTCGCACATTTACCGAACGCCGCAAACCCCTGTGGGAGCGAGCTTGCTCGCGATGACGGCGTCAAATTCAACATCACAGTTGACTGACTTACCGCTATCGCGAGCAAGCTCGCTCCCACAGAAGATGCAACCGGGTTTGAGGGTGATGTTGTCGGAACTCACTACGGAGCTGTTTTAACAACCGATTTATTCGAAAGATCCACTGTGTACTTCACATTGTCGAGGTAGATGGGTCCCAGCGTTTTTGGATTCGATACAGGCGCTAGCGCAATAGACAATTGCACTTCAGTGACACTGGGTCGCATATCGCCGATGTATTCAAATGCTGTGCTGGTTCCGGATAACGTGAAGGGTATGAGCGATATGATTGGCATCGGTTGGGAAGGCTCGAATCCGGAGAGCGTGCAATACAAGATGGTGGTAGCGTCTTCATCACCGGGTTCAGGCACGGAAACGTCAAGGGACAGCTTGAATTTCGGCCGCCTGATTGAGAAGCGCGCTGTTTCGAGCAATACCGACTTTCCTTTACCCAGAGTGACTCTGGCTCTGTAGCCACTTCCATCCCTCACGACTTTCGCTGTTCCGTCATTTTCGCTCACCGTCCAATGCTCGAAGTTTCCGGTTGTAAAGTCACCGTTCCTGATCCGATTGCTGTCCATTGGGTGCTCCTTCCTGGTTGATTTTAATCTCGCACGGCAGACCGACGAATTCCGCATCATTAGGCTGTGGAGTTCCGATGCAATCTACTGTCAGATCTGACAGTCGCGACCAGCGGCTAATCGCTTGAAACAACTGTGGGAGCGAGCTTGCTCGCGATAGCGGTAGACCAGTCAACAGTGATGTTGGACCTGATGCCGCCATCGCGAGCAAGCTCGCTCCCACAGGGGGAAGTGGTTATCTGGAGGTGTTATGCAGTCGGCAAGCTCGGCGCCAATACCCCCTGACGCTTGCGATGGATCAGGAAGTACGCGCCATAGCACAGCGCAATGAATCCAAAGCCCCAATACAGCGACGGACGCTGGGTTTCATCCAGGGCCAGGAACACGAACAGAGAGCAGCACAATGTGATGCACATCAGCGGCAGCACCGGGAACCACGGCGCGCGGTATTTCAGGTCGCTGAGTTTGCCGCCGTCACGCAAATACGCCTTGCGGAACTTGTACTGCGCCAGCGCGATGACAATCCAGGTCACGGTGCCGGACATGCCGCTCACCGCCATCAGCACCATGAACAAGGTGTCGGCGGCGACGAAGCTGGTCATCAGCGACACCAGTGCGAAGCACAGGGTGATGCTCAAGGCGCGCAGCGGCACGCCACGCTTGCTCAAGGGCGACAGGCTTTTGGGCGCCATGCCGGTTTTCGACATAGCCCACAGGATGCGCGTCGAGGCATACAGGCCGGAGTTGCCCACCGACAGGATCGCGGTAAGGATCACGAAGTTCATCAGGTCGGCCGCATAGGGAATGCCGACCATGTCGAACACCTGCACGAACGGGCTTCCCATCAGGCCCGCCTGCTGCCACGGCACGATGGCCGACAGCACGATGATCGCCAGCACATAGAAGATCAGCACGCGAAACACCACGTTGCGCACGGCGCGGGGAATGCTTTTTTCCGGCTGATCGGTTTCACCGGCAGCCACGCCCATGATCTCGCAACCCTGGAACGCGTAGACCACGGTCATCATCACTGCGAACACGGCTGACAGGCCGTTGGGGAACAACGAATCGCCGATCAGGTTGGTCGCCATCGGCGCCGGTGCGCCGCTGCTCAGGGGCATCACGCCGAAGATCACCAGCACACCGACCACGATGAAACCGAGAATCGCCGCGACCTTGATCCCCGAAAACCAGTATTCGGCTTCACCAAAGGCGCGGGTCGCCATGGCATTGATACCGAACAGCACCACCACGAACAGCGCCGACCAGTACCAGATTGGCACCTCCGGGAACCAACGGGTCATCAGCATGCCGGCGGCGGTGAACTCCAGACCCACGGTGGTGGCCCAGCTCATCCAGTACACCCAGCCGATCATGAACCCGGTGGCCGGGCCAATGTATTTTGTGGCGTGGGTCTGGAACGAACCGGACACCGGCATCTGCACCGACAGTTCACCCAGGCAGACCATCACCAGGTACATCAGGAAACCCGCGACCAGGTAAGCCAGGATCGCCCCCACCGGGCCGCCCTGGTTGATGGTCACGCCAGAGCCCATGAACAACCCGGTGCCGATGACGCCGCCCAGGGACAGCATGAAGATGTGCCGGCTCTTGAGGGCCCGGGTCAGCTGGATGCCTTTATGATCAGTGCTGCGATCAGTGTTTTCGTTCATGTCGGCACCTCAGCAGTCAGAGAGGTGCGCAGCGCGCGACAGGACGTCACGGCGCAGGGAGGGATCAGCTTTACGGCAATTCATTATTATTATCTCCAATAAGCTTCGAAGACCGCGCTGCGGCGGTTGCGTCGATTATTGGAAAGCCATGTAAGTTCGCGTTGACCGTAAAGATCGAAGTTGTACAAAGTCGTAACAAACTTGTACGTCAGCTCTGCAACAGGCCTTCGAGGGTATCGAGCGAGTGCTGCAATTGCTCATCGAGCGTGAGGCTCATGCGGCGGATCGCCGATTCATCGTTTGCCAGCGCCAAGGTCTCCAGCGCTCTTAACGTGCTGGCCAAGCCCCGAAAACCCAGGGAATCGCAGCTACCTGCCAGGCGGTGAGCCAGTTGCGCGACCTCTGTGCAGTCATCGGCGGCCATGGCTTCATTCAGCGCGTCGCGGTGCTGCAGGATCGAGTCACGCAGAACCGTCAGCAGACCCTGAACCTTTTGCACACCGAGCAGGCTGCGATGGGTCTGTAACAGCGGCCAGTCCATTGCGTCATCGCTGAGCAGCGATTCGACCACAGGCACATGCCCTTCCAGCACCTGGCGCAGGTTTTCCAGCTTCAAGGGCTTGGCCAGGACACCGTCCATGCCGGCCTCCAGATAACCGCGCACCAGTGCCGGTTGCACGCTGGCGGTCAGGGCGAAAATGCGGGTATGGCGGTTCGGCCCGTCGCTGTGGCGGATCTGGCGGCATAACTCGACACCACTAATGCCCGGCAGATGCACGTCCAGCAGTATCAGGTCGAACACCTGCGCCGCGCAGTGTTGCAGCGCCTGATCCGCTTCTTCGGCGAGCCACACCCGGTGGCCGTCCCGTTGCAGCAAGCCCTTGACCACTTCGCGGTTGAGCGCCACGTCTTCGACCACCAGGATGTTCAGTGCCGGCCCCGCCGCCCGAACCGGCGGGGCCTCAGCCACGCCGCTGGCCGGCTGCAAGGACAACTCGAACCAGAAGCAACTGCCGCGCCCCTCTTCACTGTCCACGCCGATACAGCCCCCCATCTGCTCCACCAGGTGTTTGCAGATCGCCAACCCCAACCCCGTGCCCCCAAAACGTTGCGCGACTTCTTCACTGGCCTGGGTGAAGCGCTCGAAAATCTTTTCCTGCATCTGCGGGGCAATGCCGATGCCGTCATCCGTGACACAAACCCGCAACCGTTGCCCCAACAGTTCTCCGGTTTCGCTGAGCAGCGCCACCTCGACGCTGACTTCGCCGCCTTCGGTGAACTTGATCGCGTTGGCCAGCAGGTTGCTCAGCACTTGGCGCAGGAACTGCTCGGCGCCGTGGTGATGCTCGGCAATCCGCTGATCGACGCGGCAACTGAGGATTGTGTCGTTGTTCAGCGCTCGCGGTTCCAACAGAGTCAGTACCTCGTCGAGCAACTGGCGCAGCGAGAAATCCACCGGTTCGGGATGGCTCACGCCCTCCTCCAGCTTGGCGAAATACAGCACTTCGTTGAGGATTGTCAGCAAGCCTTCGCCGGCCTTGTGCAAGGCATCCAGGCGTTTGCCGTCCTGGGCATCCAGCCGAGCACCGCGCAGCAATTCGGCCATGCCGAGAATGCCATTGAGGGGTGTGCGCAGTTCGTGGCTCATGGTCGCCAGGAACCGCGACTTGGCAAGGTTGGCCGCTTCCGCTTCGTCCTTGGCGCGCATCAGGCTGGCGGTACGGCGCTCGACCATTTTCAGCAGCTCGTCACGGTTGTCCTGCAAGGCCAGCCGATCGGTTTCCCGGCGCTCGATGTCCCGCAGGATCGCCCGGCGCATGTCGTCCAGCGCATGGGCCACGGTGTCGATTTCGTCACTGCCGCGGCGCTTGTCCAGGTGCAAGGGTTCCTGCCATTCACCGGCGGCGATACGCCGGGCAAACTCGGCCATGACTTTCAGGTGTCGGGTCACCAGTCGATAAAACAAGCCCGACAGGGCAACGGCCAGACCGCAGAGAAACACCGCCATCCACAACAGGCTGGTCAAACCGGTGGCGTAGAGTCGCTGGTACACCGCCCCCAGATCGGTGCTGACTTCCAGTTCACCCAAGTTGCGCAAAGGGCCGGACGGCGGCTGATAGTCCAGGGCAAAGCGTTCGATGCGCAGCGGTCCCGCAGGGGCCGGATTGCCCTGTACCAGGTCGAAGTCGGCGCTGGTCAAGTGCACCCGCGCGACGTCGGAGAAGTCCACCAGCCCGCGCAACTGCACATTCAACTGCTCCTGGTTCAAGTCCCAGAGGCTGCGTTCCAGGCTGGCCAGGTACCCGGCGCGGATCAGTTCCATGCGCGAATCGATGTCGCGCATTTCCCGTCGATACTCGATGTACAGTTGCACACTGCTGGCCAGCACGGTGAAGCACAGGCTGAACAACAGAATGAACAGCAACAGGCGTCGCAACAGTCCACCGGGACGGGCGCGAATCATTGCGCATCCGCCGGCAGGTTGATCATGTCGCGGTAGGTCACTTCGCTTTCGTTGAGCCAGCGCTCGATGTCACCGGCATCGACCATGCGCTGCAACTGCGCATTGATCTCGGGCATGCGAGTGGCCAAGGGCGAGCGCCGCGACACGGCAACCCGCAGGTAGTCCACGCTCAACGCCTTGGGCAAGGCGACGATGTCCTGGCCGCCGGGCAGGTTTTCCACGTACAGCTGGCCGGTGCGCCGCTCCTGGGTGATGAAGTCGATGCGCCCGCGAATCAGCTTGCCGAAGTTCTGGTGGCTGTCGGAAACCCATTCGATATTGTTGTTGCGCGCGACCATGCGATCGAACTCCACGCCGTAGCTCTCACCGAACAACAGGCCACCGCGGTAACGGGCCAGGTCGTCCAGTTGTTCGAATTTCACCGGATGCTGGCGGTTGACGAACAACGCCACTTCTTCACGCAATACCGGCACCGTCGAGAACAGCATGCTCTGCTCCCGTTGCGCGGTGCTGTAGGCCAGCACCACATCGACCCGGCCTTCGGCGGCGTCCAGCAGGCAGCGTTTCCAGTTGCCCAGCACGACCATCTCGACTTCATACCCCAGTTGACCGAACAAGTGCTTCACCACGCTGGGCGCCAGGCCGCGCACCTGCTTGCCATCACTCCAGGAGATCGGCGGGTACACCGGGTAATCGCAGTAACGCACCTTGTCCGCCGCGACGGCATGGCCGGCCACCAGTATCGCCAGCAGGCAAAGCCATCGCGCCATCAGCTTCAGGCCGCCACGCTGGCGGTGAACAGGTAACCGGCACCGTGAATGGTGATGATCAACTGGGGTTCGGCCGGATCGTCATGCAACTTGCGGCGCAGGCGCCCGACCAACACGTCGATGGAGCGGTCGTTGGGCACCCATTCGCGGTTGCGGATCTGGTCCATCAATTGATCGCGGCTGAGGGTGTGGCCGCTGTTGCGCAGAAACACGCTGAGCAACTGGTATTCGCCGTGGGTCAGCAGGGTTTCACTGCCGGACGGATCGATCAGGCGACGGCGGTCGGTGTCCAGCGCCCAGTCGGCAAACTGCTTGACCGGTTTGGCCGCCGCGATGGCGGGCGCAGGCGTTTGCGCATGACGTACCCGGCGAATCAGGTTTTTCGCCCGGGACACCAGCTCCCTTGGATTGAGGGGTTTGATCACGTAGTCATCGGCGCCGCATTCGAGGCCGACGATGCGGTCGATTTCATCGTTGCGCCCGGTGATCAGGATGATCCCGACCTCCGAACGTACTCGCAACTCGCGGGTCAGGGTCAGGCCGTCCTTGCCCGGCAGGCGGATGTCGAGCATCACCAGGTCGACGGTCTGGCTAGCGAGGAAGGTTTCCGCCAGTTCCGCCGTGGCGGCGCAATGGACGTCGTAACCTTCCTGGGACAGGTAGGCGTGTAGCAGATCGCGAATCAGCGGATCGTCATCGACGATCAATACCCGAGGAGTCATCGCTTGGTGTCCGGCATAGGCCCGAGGGCCAGTTTCTTATTAGAGTGTTTTCCTGCGTCGGCGCCAGAGAGTATCGATTGCTGAACGACTGATCAACAGTCGCTCGTCTGCACGCAGAAGCGCTGTCGTCCGCCGGCCTGCAAACCATCGACCCAGGCCTCGCAAATCTGGATGCCCTGCTCCGGGGTGAAGGTGCCGGGGTTCAGCCCGGACTCCAGCCACAAGCCGTCGAGCAAGGCGCTGAGGCTGATGGCGGCGAGGTCGGCGTCGAAGCTTTCCCAGCCCTCCTCCTGGGCCAGCTCCGCCAGCACCTTGCGCAGGATGCCGCGATACTCGCCATAGGAATGATCGTGGGCCTGGTTGATGGCCTCGGCGGTTTTCACTGCGCCCCAGAACGCCAGCCACGCATCGATCAGTTGCGGATCGAGCAGCTCGGCGGAGAACGATCCGCGGAAAAACGCCGACAAGCGTTCCCGGGCATTCGGCGCGGCTTGCTCCATGGCGTCACGCAGCAAGGTCATGACCCGCCCGGTGATCGCCATGTAAGCCTCGGCCACCAGTTCGTCCTTGCCGGAATAGTGATGGCTGATCAGCCCCACCGAGACCCCGGCCTCGGCGGAAATCTTGCGGATCGACGCGCCCTGGAAGCCATGACGCTTGAGGCACACCAGCGTCGCCTCGATCAGGTTGGCTTTGCGCAACTCCGGTTCCATGCGGGAAAAACGGGCTTCCTGATTCATGGGCGACACGCTCCTTGGTTCAATCGTTTAGGCCCGCGCGGGTTAGCGGCGGGCTGAACGAATGTACAGCAAGAGCGAGCTATTTCTCCAGTCAGTTGCCACTCTGCTAGAACGTGGCGCCTGCTTCGCGAGCAAGCCCGCTCCCACAGGGTTTTGTGTTGGTCACAGATTTTGCGTACACCCACCCCTGTGGGAGCGGGCTTGCTCGCGAAGGGGCCAGCTCAAACAACACAGAACCCGGATCAGTCGCGGTAACCCGGCGCCACTCGATCCAGCATTCTCAACAACGCCGCCCAGGCCAGTTGCATGGCATCCGGATCAGCCAGCTGACCCTCCTCCAACGGCCGCCCCGGATCATTGAACTGCCGCTCGGTATGCGCGCAGACCTCGTCAGACGGCAGTACAACTTCACCGGCGGCCTGGGCGGCCAACTGGATTTCACAGGCCTTTTCCAGGTAGTACATGCGCAGGAACGCCTGGCTCACCGTCTCACCGACGGTCAGCAAACCATGGTTGCGCAGCATCAGTACCGATTTGTCGCCCAGGTCCGCCACCAGCCTTTTTTGCTCGCTCAAATCCAGCGCCACGCCCTCATAGTCGTGGTAGGCAACACGGCCGTAGAACTCCATGGAAATCTGGTTCACCGGCAACAGCCCGCACTTCAACGCCGCCACCGCGCAACCGGATTTGGTGTGGGTGTGCAGCACGCATTGCGCATCTTCGCGGGCGCCATGAATAGCGCTGTGGATCACGAAGCCAGCCGGATTGACCGGGTACGGCGACGGTTCCACAGCGTGGCCATCAAGGTCGATCTTCACCAGGTTGGACGCGGTGATCTCATCGAACATCAGCCCGTAAGGGTTGATCAGAAAGTGATGCTCCGGCCCCGGAATGCGCACCGAGATGTGGGTGAAGATCAAATCGGTCATGCGAAAGTGCGCAATCAAGCGGTAACAGGCCGCCAGTTCCTCACGCAGGCGCTGCTCGGTGGCGCTGCGTTCGGGTGCCAGGTGGGTGGCGATGTTGTTCATTCTTGTGGTTCTCCAGGCTGATCGGCTGGGGCCGACAGTAAGGCTGGACGCTTGGACACGTCCAGCCATCGGCAGTTATTTACTGGCCCAGGCGTTGAAGCGCTCTTCGAGCTCCTCGCCATGATCGACCCAGAAACCGACGTTCATCGACAGTGCGCCCTTGAGGTTCTGCGGCGCGGTGGGCACCCATTGCGCCAGTTTGTCGTCCAGCCGTGCGGCGGCCTGGGTGTTGGTCGGGCCGTAGGGGATCTGTTGCACGTAGTTGACCTGGGCGTCCGGTTGATTGGCAAAGGCAATGAATCGCTTGGCCTGATCCACATGTTTGGACCCTTTGATGATCGCCCAGTAATCCATGCCGTACAGGCTGCCGGGCCAGACCAGACCAAGGTGGCTGCCTTTCTGCGCGGCGTCGGCGATGCGCCCGCTGTAGGTCGAGGTCATTACCACATCGCCGGCGGTCAGCCATTGCGGCGGTTGCGCGCCCGCCTCCCACCACTGGATGTAAGGCTTGAGTTCAGTGAGTTTGGCGAATGCCCGGTCCACACCCTGCGGGGTGCTGAGTACCTTGTAGACGTCTTCGGTCTTGACCCCGTCCGCCAGCAAGGCGAATTCCAGGTTGTACACCGCGCGTTTGCGCAGCCCACGCTTGCCGGGGGTTTTCTTCACGTCCCAAAAGTCTGCCCACGAGGTCGGCGCCTGGGCCAGTTTGTCGGTGTCGTAGGCAATGGCCACGCTCCACACCAGCGCAGCGGAGCCGCATTCCTGTGCCGCTTCGGGGATCAACTGGTCGGCATGGCCCAGACGGGTCCAGTCCAGGCGCTCGTACATGCCTTCCTCGCAACCGCGCATCAGGTCCGGGCCTTCGATTTGCACTACGTCCCAGTCGACGTTGCCGGTATCGACCATCACTTTGATTTTGGCCATTTCGCCGTTGTATTCGCTCTGGATCACTTTGCTTTGATCCACGGCGGCGAAGGGTTGAAAGAACGCCACGTCCTGGGCTTTTTGTCCGGCTCCGCCGTATCCGACCACCACCATGTCCGATGCTGCCTGAGCGCTGCCCAGGCCCATGGCCACGGACAACACCAAGGGATAAAAACCGTGCTTGAGCGTGTGCGATTTCATCAGTGGTTCCTCTTGCAGGTGCCACGGGACCCAAGGCCCGCGCAGCCCTTTTTTATTGTTGTGAGGTTTGGCCTTGGAGCGGGCTCGAGACGAAACTACTGCAAGGCATAGTAAAAAAACAAGTTGATTTTTTACTGAAGGTAAATTTCTATAGATAAAAATAACAACACCGAAAACCTTATGCCTCTGTAGGAGCGAGCTTGCTCGCGATGGACCTGAGGGCGACGCGTTCATCCAGACAACACGCGTTATCGTTAACGTCCATCGCGAGCAAGCTCGCTCCTACGGAGGTAGCCTGCCAGGAGTACCCGCCACATGACGACCTCTGCACCCGCCTTCGCGCACCTGTTCGAACCCCTGGAGATCCGTGGCAAGCGCCTGAAGAATCGCATCATGTCCAGCGGACACGACACCTCGATGCCCACAGACAACCTGGTCAATGAACAATTGATCGCCTATCACCGGGCGCGTGCCGAAGGCGGAGCCGGGCTGATCGTGCTGCAAGTGGCCGGGGTGCATGACAGTGCGCGCTACACCTCCCACGTGCTGATGGCCACCGACGATGCGTGCATCGAGGGCTACCGCAAACTGGCGCAAACCTGCCATGCCCACGGCACCCTGGTGTTGTCCCAGGTGTTCCATCCGGGGCGGGAGATCATGGAGTCCAGCGATGGCCTGCTGGCGGTGGCCTACTCCGCCTCGTCGGTGCCCAACGAACGTTTCCGGGTGATGCCCCGCGCGCTGGACCAGGCAATGATCGACGAGATCGTCGCCGGTTATGCCGCTGCCGCCCGCCGCCTGCATCAGGCAGGCATTGATGGCGTCGAGGTCGTGGCCAGCCACGGTTACCTGCCGGCACAGTTCATCAATCCGCGGGTCAACCGGCGTACCGATGGCTACAACGGTGAGCTGGACCAGCGCTTGCGTTTTCTACGCGAGGTCATCGCCGCCGTGCGCGCGGCGACCGACCAGCAGTTCATCATCGGCCTGCGCATTTCCGCCGACGAGCGCGACCCGGAAGGCCTGACCGAGGACGAATCCCTGGCCGCCGTGCAGTCACTGCAAGCGCAGCTCGATTACGTGCATATCGTCGCCGGCACCTCGGCTTCCCTTGGCGGCGCGGTACATATCGTGCCGCCCATGGCGATCGAAGCCGCGTACCTGGCCAGGGAAGCCGGAACGTTCAAGGCCAGTTTGAACATTCCGTTGTTCGTCACCGGGCGCATCAACCAACCCCAGGAAGCCGAACTGATTCTGGCTCGTGGCCAGGCCGATGTGTGCGGCATGACCCGGGCACTGATCTGCGATCCGCAAATGCCCAACAAGACCGACACCGGCCGCGTCGAAGACGTGCGGGCGTGCATTGCCTGCAATCAGGCGTGCATCGGCCACTTCCACAAGGGCTTGCCGATTTCCTGTATCCAGCACCCGGAAACCGGACGCGAACTGATCTTCGGCGAACGGCGACAAGCGCCACAACGCAAACGCATCATGATCGCCGGCGGTGGCCCGGCCGGGATGAAAGCCGCCGCCGTCGCGGCCCAGCGCGGGCATGAGGTGACGTTGTACGAAGCCAATTCGCAACTGGGCGGTCAGGTGTTGCTCGCGCAATTGCTGCCACGGCGCAGCGAATTCGGCGGTGCCAGCACCAACCTGCAGCGGGAAATGGAACTGGCCGGCGTGCGCGTAGTGCGCAATACCCGAGTCGACCGGGCACTGGTGGAGCAGGAAAAACCGGACATGGTGATCGTCGCTACCGGTGCCGAGCCCTACTGGCCGCCCTTCGAGCGCGGTGGTGAGTTGCAGGTGGTGGACGCCTGGCAGGTATTGCGCGATGAAGTACGGATCGGCCGTTCGGTGGTGGTGGTCGACTGGCGCTGCGACTGGATCGGCCCCGGCATCGCCGAACGCCTGGTTCGCGCCGGGCACCAGGTACAACTGGCGGTCAACGGCACCCATTGCGGGGAAAACCTGCCGCTGTACGTGCGCGATCAACTGGCCGGCGAGCTGCATAAACTGGGCGTGCCGATCACGCCATATGCGCGGTTGTATGGCTGCGATGACAACACGGTTTACCTGCAACACACCGCCAGTGGCGAACCGATGCTGATGGAGAACATCGACACGCTGGTACTGTGCCAGGGGCATCAGCCGGTCGATACCCTGGGTGCGGAGTTGCAAGGGCTGGTGGAGTTTCGCCGGATCGGTGACTGCCTGGCGCCGCGCACCGCCGAAGAAGCAATTTATGAAGGTCTTAAAGTCGCGTGGGAGCTTTAAGGCTGTTTATACTCCGGGGCTTAGACGGCTAACACCAACCCTGTAGGAGCGAGCTCTGCTCGCGATGAACCCGAGAACACCGCTGGGTGTCAGGCTTCCAGCGTTATCGTTGGCGACCATCGCGAGCAGAGCTCGCTCCTACGGGGATTTGCGCCACTCCTCCCGGTTCGGATTTGACCATGAGCAACAGCAGCACCACACAGCCCGCACCCGGCAGCGCCGAACCGCATTTTCTCGGCACGCGCATTCGCGGCCTGCGCAAGCGTCGGGGCATGACCCTGACGGAACTGGCGCAACAGAGCGAACTCACCGCTGGCTACATCAGCCAGCTGGAACGCAACCTCGCCTACCCGTCGATTCCGGCGCTGTTCAACATTGCCCGCAGCCTCGGCGTCACCATCCAGTGGTTCTTCGCCAGTGAAGCGGTCACCGCGCCCGAAGACGATGGCATCGTGGTGCGCAAGAACAGCCGCCTGAACGTGCATTACGAAGACGGCATCGTCGACCAGTTGCTGACACCGCAAGCCAACCGCCAACTGGAAATGCTCCACTCGCGTTTCCCGCCCGGCACCTACAGCCAGCAAAGCTACAGCCACGACGGTGAAGAAGCCGGCTACTTGCTCTCGGGGAGTTTCGAGTTGTGGGTGGGCGAGCGCCATTTCCAGCTCAATGAAGGCGACAGCTTCAGCTTTTCCAGCCAGGAACCGCACCGCTATGGCAACCCTGGCGATGTCGATGCGGTGGTGATCTGGGTGATTACACCGCCGACGTTCTAACGTCGGCCGCGACCAGGGGACGGCGTGACACTCGCACGCTTGAGGGTGTCGCTCGGCAATTCCTTGAACAGCGCACGATAGCTGCTGGAAAACCGCCCCAGATGCCAGAACGACCAACGCATCGCCACTTCAGCCACAGTGGTTTGCGTCGGCGTGCGACTCAGCAATTCGCGGTGGGCACTGTTGAGTCGGCGCAGGCGCAGCCACTGGGTCGGCGACATGCCGGTGTAGGTCTTGAACGCATGCTGCAACTGACGCAGTGAAAACCCCGCGATCTGGGACAATTCCAGCAGATTGAGATGTTCTTCCGGGGTGTCCGCGGCCCATTCCCCTACCCGTTTCATGATCGAGCGCTCCCCGGCACGACGCTGCAAGGCGCCCTGGTCGAGGCCGACACACGCGTTGTCGAGGATGAACAGGCAATCTTCCAGCAGTTGCTGGGTCAGCGCTTCGCGGCTCGGTGGATCGAAGGTCTGCGACAGCCGCGTCAAGGTTCCGCTGAGCCAACGGCAAAACAGCGCGTTCTGCTGGGCGTTGAGCGGTGCCATGAACAACCCTTCAAGCCTGGCGATGTCCAGGCTGTGGCGCTTTACAAACTCCGGCCCGAACACCACGGCGATTTCCTGGTAGTTCTCCGGGGTGATCCAGATGTTGCGGCTTTCGCCATTCAACACGTACAGCGCGTTGTCACCGCGATCGAAACAAAACGATAACGAACCCTGGGGCGCGCTGAAATTCTGCTCGACCCGGGTGTTCATCGACTCTTCGTAAATCTCCACGCCCTGCAGATCCAGATAACGCACCCTACCCGCGAAGTGCCCCGGCGACATCTGCTGGTATTGCTGCACCCAGCCCGGCGTGGCGCGGATTTGCTCGGCGACATCGGCGGTGTTGAACGCTTGGACCTGTAGGGAACTGGAACCTGTCATGGGGTGACCTTACGCACTCTTTTGGTGCGTTTTGTGCTGCTTAAAGTGGATAGATGGAACCGCAAGGCTCGCACAAGATAGTCGTCAACGCGCTACAGGGGAAGTGTCCGGCGGATGAAACCGGTCTCTCCTGGCGTTAATAAAACCAATAACGAGGTCTTTATGAATGTCCCTTTCGATCAGCTGTTCACTTGGCTGAAAGATCACAAGATTACCGAAGTCGAGTGCGTCGTCAGCGATCTGACCGGCATTGCACGCGGCAAAATTGCACCGACCAACAAGTTCCTGCATGAGCGAGGCATGCGCCTGCCGGAAAGTGTCCTTCTGCAAACGGTAACCGGGGACTTTGTCGACGACGACATCTACTACGACCTGCTCGACCCGGCCGATATCGACATGGTCTGCAAGCCGGACGCCGACGCCGTCTACGTGGTGCCATGGGCCATCGAGCCGACCGCCATCGTGATCCACGACACCTTCGACAAGTTCGGCAACCCGATCGAACTGTCGCCGCGCAATGTGCTGAAGAAAGTCCTGCAGTTGTACACCGATAAAGGCTGGCGGCCGATTGTCGCGCCGGAAATGGAGTTCTACCTGACCCAGCGCTGCGAAGACCCGGACCTGCCGCTCAAGGCGCCGATGGGCCGTTCGGGCCGCGCCGAAAGCGGTCGTCAGTCGTTCTCCATCGACGCGGCCAACGAATTCGACCCGCTGTTCGAAGACGTCTACGACTGGTGCGAACTGCAAGGCCTGGACCTCGACACGCTGATCCACGAAGACGGCCCGGCGCAGATGGAAATCAACTTCCGTCATGGCAACGCCCTGGACCTGGCCGACCAGATCACCGTGTTCAAGCGCACCATGCGTGAAGCGGCGCTCAAGCACAACGTGGCGGCGACCTTCATGGCCAAACCGGTCGGCGACGAGCCTGGCAGCGCCATGCACCTTCACCAGAGCGTGGTGGACATTGCCACCGGCCAGCCGATCTTCGCCGATGCCGATGGCAACATGAGCGAGCTGTTCCTGCATCACATTGGCGGCCTGCAGAAGTACATCCCGAAAGTGCTGCCGATGTTCGCGCCGAACGTCAACTCGTTCCGCCGCTTCCTGCCGGACACCTCGGCACCGGTGAACGTCGAGTGGGGCGAAGAAAACCGCACCGTCGGCCTGCGCGTGCCGACCTCCAGCCCCGACGCCATGCGTGTCGAGAACCGTCTGCCGGGCGCTGACGCCAACCCGTACCTGGCCATCGCCGCCAGCCTGCTGTGTGGTTACCTGGGCATGGTCGAACGCATCGAGCCAAGCGCTGCGGTACAGGGCCGCGCCTATGAGCGCCGCAACCTGCGCCTGCCGATCACCATCGAGGACGCCCTGACCCAGATGGAAGAGTGCGACACCATTGGCCGTTACCTGGGCAGCAAGTTCGTGCGGGGCTATGTCGCGGTCAAACGCGCCGAGCACGAGAACTTCAAACGGGTGATCAGCTCCTGGGAGCGTGAGTTCCTGATGCTCAGCGTCTAAAAACCTCGCTCCCACAGGAGGCACGTGAATACCAAGCAAATCACCTGAAGAATCCAATAATTCCAAGAAGGTATCGATATGCGTCTATTGAAATCCATGGTCCCGGCCGCACTCGCGGTCTTGTTCAGCGCCGTTGCCCAGGCTCAGCCACAGGTCAGCGTCTACAACTGGACCGACTACATCGGCGAAACCACCCTCGCCGACTTCCAGGCCAAGACCGGGATCAAGGTGATCTACGACGTATTCGATTCCAACGAAACCCTGGAAGGCAAACTGCTTGCCGGTCGTACCGGGTATGACGTGGTGGTGCCGTCCAACCACTTCCTGGCCCGCCAGGTGAAGGCCGGCGCGTTCCTCAAGCTCGATCGCGAGCAACTGCCGAATTTCAAGAACCTCGACCCGAAATTGCTGGCGCTGCTGGAGAAAAACGATCCGGGCAACGCGCACTCGGTGCCGTACCTGTGGGGCACCAACGGCATCGGCTATAACGTCGACAAGGTCAAGGCCGTGCTGGGCATCGACAAGATCGACTCCTGGGCCGTGCTGTTCGAACCGGAGAACATCAAGAAGCTCAGCGCCTGCGGCGTGTCGATGATGGACTCGGCGGACGAAGTGTTCCCGGCGATGCTCAACTACATGGGCATGGACCCGCGCAGCGAAAACCCCGAGGACTTCAAGAAGGCCGAAGCCAAGCTGCTGCAGATCCGCCCCTACATCACCTACTTCCACTCCTCCAAGTACGTCTCGGACCTGGCCAACGGCGATATCTGCGTAGCGTTCGGATACTCGGGTGATGTGTTCCAGGCCGCCAACCGCGCCAAGGAAGCCGGCAACGGCGTGAACATCGCCTACGCCATTCCCAAGGAAGGCGCCAACCTGTGGTTCGACCTGCTGGCCATCCCCGCCGACGCCAGCAACCCGAAGGAAGCTCATGCCTTCATCAACTACCTGCTGGACCCGCAAGTGATTGCCAAGGTCAGTGAGTCGGTCGGCTACGCCAACCCGAACCCGGCCGCCAAGCAGTACATGGACCCTGAGCTGGTCAGCAACCCCGAGGTTTATCCGTCCCAGGAAGTCCTCGACAAACTCTACATCTCCACCACGCCGCCGCAGTCGATCATGCGCCTGATGACCCGTTCGTGGAGCAAAGTGAAGTCCAACAAATGAATCAGTACACCAAGGAACACACCCACTCCTATTACGCAGCGTCCGCCAAGGGCATGAGGCAGCACCCCGCGCTGGCCTCGGACCTGGTGGCCGATGTCTGCGTGGTCGGCGCGGGCTTCACCGGCATCAACACCGCCATCGAGCTGGCCCAGCGTGGGCTCTCGGTGGTCCTGCTGGAGGCCCGACGGATCGGCTGGGGCGCCAGCGGGCGCAACGGCGGCCAGTTGATTCGTGGTATCGGCCATGACGTCAGCGGTTTCGCCAAGCACATCGGCGCCGATGGCGTGCAATACCTGGAACACGCCGGGAACGAGTCGGTGCAAGTCGTGGCCAATCGCATCCGCGAGCGCGGCATCGATTGCGACCTGAGCTGGGGCTTCTGCGAACTGGCCAATACCCCGGCCCAGTTCAAGGCGCTCAAGGCCGAGCAGGTGCAACTGATTGAATCCGGCTACGCCTTTGAAACCCGACTGGTGGCGCCAGAACAAATCCGTGAACAGGTGGTGAACTCCGGTGTGTACGCCGGCGGCCTGGTGGACATGGGCTCGGGGCATTTGCATCCGCTGAACCTGGTCCTTGGCGAAGCGCAAGTCGCCGAGTCCCTTGGGGTGCGGATTTTCGAGCAGAGCCCGGTGCTCGAGTTAATCCATGGCAGCACGGTGCAAGTGCGCTGCGCCGGTGGCACTGTGAGTGCAGGCACGTTGGTGCTTGCTTGCAATGCCCATCTGGAAGAGCTCGAACCGAAGCTCAGCGGCAAAGTACTCCCGGCAGGCAGCTACATCATCGCCACCGAACCCTTGTCGCAAGAGGCCGCTGCAAAACTGATCCCGCACAATGTTGCGCTGTGCGACCAGAAGGTCGGCCTGGATTACTACCGGCTCTCGGCTGACCGGCGCTTGTTGTTCGGTGGTGCCTGCCATTACTCCGGGCGCGATCCTTCGGACATCAGCGCCTACATGCGCCCGCAGATGCTCAAGGTGTTCCCGCAACTGGCCGATGTGCGCATCGACTATCAGTGGGGCGGCAAGATCGGCATCTCGGCCAACCGCTTCCCCCAGGTCGGGCGCCTGAGCCAGCACCCGAACGTGTTCTACGCCCAGGGCTACTCAGGCCATGGCCTGAACGTGACCCACTGGTGCGCGAAGTTGTTGGGCGAAGCGATCCATGCCGGCCACAGCAAAGGCTTCGACGTGTTCAGCGCCGTGCCGCACATGACCTTCCCCGGCGGACGCGCACTGCGTTCCCCCTTGCTGGCCCTTGGCATGTTCTGGTATCGGATGCGGGAAATGCTGGGCTGACGTCGTCCTGCCGGGCGCCTGCTAACCACTGTGGGAGCGAGCTTGCTCGCGATAGCGACCTGAAATCCAATGATTGGGTTGTCTGGCACACCGCTATCGCGAGCAAGCTCGCTCCCACACTGTTTTACGTATTCCCTCTTCTACCATCCCCTTGTTTCGACTTTCGATTTGCTCAATTGCGAGTCACTTCTATATTGAGGGAGTGCTCTGAACTTCCTGCCTTCTGTCGAGCTTGACCCATGGCAACTACTGATCAGCTGATCATCTGCGAGCACTGCGACAGCGTGTACCAAAAAGTAACGCTCGCCAAACATCAAAAAACCCTGTGTACACGCTGCGGCGGCGTGCTTCAGCGCTATAACGGCCTCACTGTGGAGCAGCGTCTTGCGTTGACCTTCACCGCGTTGATGCTCTGGATATTCGCCAATTTCTATCCGGTAATGAGCATCAACCTCAAAGGCGTGAAGAACAGCGCAACGCTCTGGGACTCGGTGCTGGCCCTGAGCCTGGGGCCTATCACCTTCATCGCCATGGTGGCGGCAATCGCCATGATCATCGCGCCGATTTTCCAGTTGCTGCTGCTGATCTGGGTGCTGGGCTTCGCACTCGGCGGGCGACGCTCGCCCGGATTCAAATTCTGCATGCGCTGGCTGGAAACCCTGAGGCCCTGGAGCATGCTCGAAGTCTGCCTGCTGGGCGCCATGGTCGCGGTGATCAAGCTCGCCGGACTGCTCGATGTGCTGCCCGGCATAGGGTTGTTTGCCCTGGCGGCGCTGAGCCTGATGATGATCCGCATCGCCGGGCGCGACATCCGCGAACTATGGGACATTGTATGAGCACGCCTCCTTACGCCGACGAGCTCAACCTGTGCCTGTGCCACACCTGCGGCCTGGCCTGCGACATGACTTGCGAGCCCCACGAATGCGAGCGTTGCGGTGCACCGCTGCACCGGCGCAAAGCCAATTCTCTGGCCCGCACCTGGGCCTACATGATCGCGGCCCTGGTGTTCTACATCCCGGCCAACCTGTTGCCGGTGATGAACACCGAGATGGTCGGCAACGGCGCCGACAGCACGATCATGAGCGGCGTGCTGGAGTTCTGGGAAGCCGGGGCCTGGGATATCGCCCTGATCATATTCATTGCCAGTATCGCGGTACCGGGAATCAAGTTCGTCGCCATCACATTGCTGCTGGTCACCGTGCAACGCGACAGCGAGTGGGCACGCAAGGAGCGGTCGACGCTGTACCGCTTCGTCGAAGTCATCGGTTACTGGTCGATGCTCGATGTGATCGTGGTCGCCCTGGTGGCCTCGCTGGTGAAATTCCAGGCCCTGGCCGACATCGAACCGCGCCCGGGCATTCTGTTCTTTGGTCTGGTAGTGGTGTTCACCATGCTTTCGGCAATGAGTTTCGATCCCCGCATGATCTGGGATAAAGAACGGGAAAACCCACACAATGAGGAGGTCACTGATGAAGTCACAAGCCACTGACGGGCCACAAGCCCCCGGGCAGGCGCCGATCAAGACCCGCCGTTTCAGCGTTTCGCTGGTCTGGATCGTCCCGATCGTCGCGGTGCTGGTGGGTATTTCGCTGGTGGTCCACAGCATTTTGCAGCAGGGCCCGACCATCGTTGTCACGTTCAAGACCGGTAACGGCCTGACCGCGAACAAGACCGAGGTCAAATACCGCAATGTCGTGATTGGTCATGTCTCCGATGTGGAGCTCAGCAGTGACCAGAAAAGCGTCAACGCCACCATCAAACTGGAAAAGCAGGCCGAAAGCTTTACCCGCGAAGATTCGCAGTTCTGGGTCGTGCGGCCGCGCATTGGCGCGGGCGGTGTGTCGGGGATCGATACGCTGCTGTCGGGCGATTACATCGGGGCCGATATCGGCCAGGCCAACGGCCGGGCAAAAAACTTCATCGGACTGGAGAATCCGCCTCCCATCACCTACGGCGAACCGGGCAAGCGTTTTACTCTGTTCACCCAGGACCTGGGGTCGCTGGACATCGGCTCTCCGGTCTACTACCGCAAGATCCCCGTGGGCCAGGTGGTGGCCTACGCGCTGGACCCGGATGGCAAGGGCGTGAACATTGAACTGTTCATCCATGCACCCAATGACAAGTACGTCACCGAAAACACCCGTTTCTGGAACGCAAGCGGCATTGACGTGAACGTCGGCGCCAATGGCTTTGCGGTCAAGACCGAGTCGCTGTCTTCCTTGCTGGTGGGCGGCATAGCCTTCCGCGCGCCCGACTACAGCCCCAACGACAAGCCGGCTGCCGCAGAGTACGCCTACGAATTGTTCGAGGACCAACAAACCGCCCTGGCCCCGCCGAACGGCAAGCCGCAATACCTGGCCATGCGCTTCGACCAGGCACTGCGCGGGCTCAAGGTCGATGCCCCGGTGGAGTTCCTCGGTGTGGAAATCGGCAAGGTAGTGGCGGTCAATCTGGATTACGACGAGAAAAAGCGCTCCTTTCCGGTCAACGTCGGTATCGTGATCTACCCGCAGCGCCTGGGCCAGGCCCATGTCAAAATGCTCAAGGCGCTCAATCATGACCCTGATAACGAAGCCGCTGGCGTACGCTTGATCGGTACCTTTATCGAAAACGGCCTGCGTGCCCAGGCCCGCACCGGCAACTTCCTGACCGGCCAGTTGTACATTGCCCTGGACTTCTACCCCAAGACCGACAAGGTCGCCTTCGATGTAAACGCACGCCCGGTCATGATTCCGACCATTCCCGGCAGCCTCGAGCAATTGCAGGAAAAACTCGAATCCATGGTCGACAAGATCAACAAACTGCCGATCGAGCGTATTGCCGGCAATCTCGATGGCAATCTCGTCGAACTGCGCAAAGGCATGATGCAATTCAACGGAAAGATCTTGCCTGGCGTGCAAACCACTTTGTCGGATGTCAGCAAGACGCTGGAAACGGCCAATTCGACCCTGCAGTCGGCCAGTTCGACCTTGGCCGAGGATTCGCCGCAACGGGAAAAACTGGGGCTAACCCTGGATGAACTGGGACGCACGTCGAGATCCTTGCGTGATCTTTCGGATTACCTGGGACGGCATCCGGAATCGCTGCTTCGCGGCCGTCCG
This sequence comes from Pseudomonas sp. BF-R-24, assembly GCF_019947335.1. Classification (NCBI taxonomy): domain Bacteria; kingdom Pseudomonadati; phylum Pseudomonadota; class Gammaproteobacteria; order Pseudomonadales; family Pseudomonadaceae; genus Pseudomonas; species Pseudomonas sp. BF-R-24. The sequence continues at coordinate 122,013 of NZ_JAGYGG010000009.1, read as the reverse complement.
AATAATGCCGCCCCCATGGATCTGCAAGGGCCACCGCGCAATTGAACACAGGAGCAACACCCATGGCTTTACCGCTGAAGTTCACCCTGGTCACCGCGATGTTGCTGCTCGCCGCCTGCCGCAGTGACCCGATTCAATTCCATACCCTGACCCCGGCCCAGGAGGGCAATCACTCAAGGACCACCGTCGGCGTGATCCAGATCGAGTCGATCAGCGTGCCGCCCCAGGTCGATCGTGCGCAGATCGTCATTCGCGAGGGCAACAGTGGCCTGGCGATCCTGGAAACCCAATGGTGGGGCGCGACCCTGGTGGACGAACTGCGCAGTGCGTTGGTCGATCAACTGAGCAACAGTCCTGTACAAGGCCGACACTCGGTGCGGGTCGATGTGCAGCGTTTCGACTCGGTGCCCGGCCAGTACGCCTTGATGGACGTGGAATGGCGCCTGCGCAGCGCCAGCACCGGCGACACGGCACGGTTGATTTGCCGCAGCACCCTGCAAACGCCCTCGGGTGCGAGCATCGATGACCTGGTGCTTGCCCAGCAAAACAACGTCAAACGCCTGGCCGCGCTGATCAGCCAGGCTGCCGTCAGACCACAGGCAACCTGCCCTGCGCCCTGAATGTATTCATCCCCAGGATTAACGGCGACAAGTTCGCCGTTAATCCGTCCTTCCTGTTTCCTGCTGTCATTCCCCGCGACAGGCGGCCCGCAGCAACTGGCAACGTCAAATACGCCGAGGCACACGACAAAAAGGCAGCCGGGGCAGCGTCATATTCTGATCGGCGGCATCGTTTGATCGACGAGTCGAAACACAGGGGGCACAGTGCTGCTAATCTGAATGAAAATTACATGTATTAACGGTTTTTTTGACGTTATTTTCTCATTTGGATCTCTACATTTCCCGCACTTCAAAAACATGCAAATGATTCGCATTGGTTAACTGGCGTTTCAATTCCCATGACTTTCAAAAAAATGTACCAGGAGCAGTCCACAGAATGATTCCAAAAATCCCTTCGTTCTTGAAAAAGGCCCTGCTGGCCACCGCTTTGCTGAGCGCTGGCCAGGCCTATGCTGCCGACTCCGTCGGCATCGTGGTGTACAACGCGCAACACGCAGGCCTGACCAAGGCCTGGGTCGAGGGTTTTACCCAGGAGACCGGTATTCCCGTCACCTTGCGCAACGGCGATGACACCGAAATGGGCAACCAGATCGTGCAGGAAGGCGCGGCTTCGCCAGCGGACGTATTCCTGACCGAGAACTCCCCGGCCATGGTCCTGGTCGACAATGCCGGGCTGTTTGCGCCTGTCGATAAGGCCACGCTGGAGCAGATTGACTCCGCCTACCGTCCGGCCCACGGCAAATGGGTAGGCATCGCCGCGCGCTCCACGGTGTTCGTCTACAACCCGAGCAAACTGCCAGAAGCCGACCTGCCGAAATCGATCATGGACCTGGCTTCACCGAGCTGGAAGGGTCGCTGGGGTGCATCGCCCGGTGGTGCTGACTTCCAGGCCATCGTCGCTGCCATCCTCCAACAAAAGGGTGAAGCCGCCACGCTGGATTGGCTCAAGGCGATGAAAACCAACTATGCCAACTACCGTGGCAACAGCTCGGTACTCAAGGCCGTGAATGCCGGGCAGATCGACAGCGGCGTGATTTACCACTATTACAGCCTGGTGGATCAGTCCAAGACCGGCGAAAACAGCAAGAACACCGCCCTGCACTATTTCAGGCACAAAGACCCGGGCGCTTTTGTTAGCATCTCCGGCGGCGGCGTCCTCGCTTCCAGTAAACACCAGGACCAAGCCCAGGCGTTCCTCAAGTACATTACCGGCAAGGATGGCCAGGCCGTACTGAAGAACGGCAAGTCGTTTGAATACGCCGTGGGCAAAGGCGCTGAATCCAACCCTAAACTGGTGCCTCTGAATCAACTCGATGCGCCGACTGTCGATGCGTCAAAACTCGACAGTAAAAAAGCCGTGGAGCTGATGACACAGGCCGGACTGCTCTAATTGATGCCAGAAACCCTGCCTGCGGAGGTCGCTGAGGCGACACCCGCACATTTGCGTCGACGCTCCCGCGGAGTCTTTGCGGGACGTGGCGGTGTATGGGTGATCGGTTTGTCGGTGCTGGTTTCATTACTGGCACTGCTACCGATCGCCTACGTTATTGGTGTGTCCCTGCAAACCGGCTGGTCAACCGTTGTGGCCCTGGTGTTCCGCCCTCGGGTCGGTGAACTGCTGGTCAACACCGTGCTGCTGGTGCTGCTGACGATTCCCTTGTGCGTCGCGCTGGGGGTGACGCTGGCGTGGCTCACGGAACGCACGAATCTGCCGGGGCGGCGCTGGTGGTCGTTGCTGGCCACCGCGCCGCTGGCAGTGCCTGCGTTCGTTCACAGCTACGCCTGGGTCAGCCTGGTGCCTCCGATTCACGGCTTGTTTGCCGGTGTCCTGGTCTCGGTCATCGCCTACTTCCCGTTCCTGTATTTGCCGGTAGCGGCCACTTTGCGCCGGCTCGATCCGGCCATCGAAGACGTCGCCGAGTCCATGGGGCTCAAACCCTGGAAAGTGTTTTTCCGCGTTGTGTTGCCGCAATTGCGCCTGGCGATCTGCGGCGGCGCCTTGCTGGTCGGCCTGCACCTGCTGGCCGAATATGGCCTGTACGCCATGATCCGCTTCGACACCTTTACCACCGCGATCTTCGATCAGTTCAAATCGACCTTCAACGGCGCAGCGGCGCACATGCTGGCCAGTGTGCTGGCGCTGTGTTGCCTGGCGATGTTGACGGCCGAATCCGCCGCCCGGGGTTCGGCGCGTTACGCCCGCGTCGGTTCGGGAAGCGCCCGGGAGCAACGGGTCGTACGCCTGAAACCGGTATCCACCCTGCTCTCGCTGACGCTGCAGATCGCGACCTGTGCCCTGGCCCTTGGCGTGCCCTTGATCACCCTGGGCAAGTGGCTCATCGCCGGAGGCGTGGAAGTCTGGGACATGGCCGAATTGTTGCCAGCACTGGAGCAAACCCTGCTGCTGGGCATCGGGGGCGCGGCGCTGACCACCTGCGCGGCGATCCCGATTGCCTGGCTGTCGATCCGCTACCCCGGTCGACTGCAGCGGGTGCTGGAAAGCTGCAACTACATCACCAGTTCCTTGCCCGGCATTATCGTGGCGCTGGCACTGGTGACCGTCACGATCCACTTTGCCCGGCCGATATACCAGACCACCTTCACCGTGCTGCTGGCGTACCTGTTGATGTTCTTGCCCCGTGCCCTGGTGAGTCTGCGCGCGGGCATTGCCCAGGCCCCGGTGGAACTGGAAAACATTGCCCGCAGCCTTGGCCGCTCGCCAGCCCGGGCACTGTGGCTGATCACCTTGCGCCTGGCTGCCCCGGGGGCGGCCGCCGGCGCGGCGCTGGTGTTCCTGGCGATCACCAACGAATTGACCGCCACACTGCTGCTGGCCCCGAACGGCACGCGCACCCTGGCGACCGGGTTCTGGGCCTTGACCAGCGAAATCGATTACGCAGCCGCCGCGCCCTACGCCTTATTGATGGTTGTGCTGTCGCTTCCGTTGACCGGACTTCTTTATCACCAATCGAAAAAAACGGCTGGCCGATGAACACTCTTGAATTGAATGCCCTCTACAAGTCCTATGGCGCCCATTGCGCCCTGGACAACGTCAGCCTCTCGGTGCCCAGCGGCAGTCGCACGGTCATCGTAGGCCCCTCCGGCTCGGGCAAGACCACGTTGCTGCGGATGATTGCCGGTTTCGAGTTCCCCGATTCCGGACGCCTGTCGCTCAATGGCCAGACCCTGGTCGACGGCACCCACGAAGTGCCGGCCCATCAACGCCTGATCGGCTACGTGCCACAGGACGGCGCACTGTTCCCGCACATGACCGTGGCAGCGAACATCGGCTTCGGCCTGGCGACCAAGGGCACTGAAAAACAGCAGCGCGTTGCCGAACTGATGGACAGCGTTGCGCTGGACGCGAAGATGGCCGAGCGCTGGCCCCATGAATTGTCCGGTGGCCAGCAACAGCGCGTGGCACTGGCCCGAGCCTTGGCGCAACAGCCACGACTGATGCTGCTGGACGAGCCGTTCTCGGCGCTCGATACCGGATTGCGCGCCGCCATGCGCAAGATGGTTGCACGGCTGCTGGAGGACGCGGGCGTCACCACCATTCTGGTCACCCATGACCAGAGCGAAGCCCTTTCGTTCGCCGACCAGTTGGCGGTGATGCGTCATGGCCGACTGGTCCAGTCAGGGCATCCGCTGGACCTTTACCGCTATCCCGAAGACGAGCAAACCGCGCTGTTCCTGGGGGATGCCGTGGTGATGCCCGCGCGCATCGAGGCCGGTTGGGCCCATTGCGACCTGGGCCGGATCCCCGTCAACAACCACCGCAACAACAGTTCGGCGCAGATCATGCTGCGCCCCGAACAACTGCAACTGGCCAGCATCCTCCCCAGCGACCCGGAAGCCAGCGGTTGCCGGGCCGTGGTCACCGATCGGGATTTCAGCGGCAACACCTGCACGCTGACGGTGGAACTGCAGCCATTGACTCGCAACGCACAGTCGGGCCGATCACTGCTGGTGCGCAGTTCAGGCATGTATGCACCACCCGCCGGCAGCTCGGTTCAAGTCTCGACCATCGGCCATGCCCATGTACTGAGCGAGGTGTGATCGTTCACAGATCGAATCGATCCACCGCTCGACGCCGCTCGTTGTCATCGCGCACATCGTAGTTGGCCGTGGTCTGGATATTGCTGTGGTGCGCCAGCTTCTGCGCAATCGACAAGTCATGCTCTTCGATCACCCGGGTGATGAATGAACGCCGGAAGTCGTGGGGCATGATTTTCACCCCGACCTGCGCGCCCCGTTGCCGGGCGATGTAGTAAATCGCGTGTTTGGTGATGCGTTCACGAGTGATGTGGCTGCCACGGCGGATGCGGTTGAACAGGAACGGGTCGTCCGACTCGCCGTCCTTGAGCATCGAACGGCGCAGCTCGAGCCAGGCTTCAAGCTTGGCGAAGGCCCAGGCCGGTGCGTACTTGATCAACTGCTTGTTGCCCTTGGCCGTCACCCGCAGGCTGCGCTCGGTGAAGTCGACCTGGTTCAGCTCCAGGTTCACCGATTCGGATTTGCGCATCCCGGAACCGTACAAAATCCCGATGATCGCGGCATCCCGCAGGCCTTGCGGCCGCGGATCGGCAGCGCAGACCGCCATCAGTTCCTGGATCAGCGTACGCCTGAGATTGCGCCCCTGGGACAACCGTGTACCGGCCATGCCCTTCACCGTACGCATCTTCAACAGATGCTCCTGAGAGATCAGGCTCATGCGCCACGCTTCGTTCATCACCCCGCGCACCGCGTTGACATAGAGCGAAGACGTGTTCGGCGCATAGCCGTCCGAACGCAAGGTGGCCACCAACGCAATGACGTCCTCTGGCTGCAGATTGTGCCAGGGAATTTCCTCGATATCGTGGTCTTCGAAGCCCAGGCGGTCGGCGGCATCCTGCAGCACATAACGCATGGTCAGTTGGCTGGACGGCGCCAGTCGCGCCAGATACAGGGTCAGTGGATTGGTGAGGGGTGTGCGTGAATCAGATACAGGTAAGTCAATCAAACGAAACGGCCTTGAATTAAAACAGTTAAGTGAAACAACTAATAAGTAAAAAAACAATGATGTAAAGGCTATTTACGTTTACAGCCCCGGGGTTGCCCAAGAGTCAGGCATTTCTCCCTTTTTCCCGACACGGTATCGGCGACGAGGAAATCGCTGCCGTAGAGCATGCCGCTGTTCTTCAGGCCTTGCGCCCGTTGCACTACTGGGCAGCGTCGGCATTGTCCTGACGGTTGAAACGGCCGGATGTGGCTTTTTTCAACACGATAGACAAATTGAAATATGACCTTGCCTATCCTGAGTCGATTTTGATTATTCCTCAGGCGGCACCATGAGCCTGTTATTGCTGCTGGTCGCCTGTCTGCTGACCCGCCTGGAAAAGCCTTGGCGTGGCATTGCTCTTCCTCGGCGTCATAACCATCAATATCCCGACCTGCTCGTGCGCCTGAATCAAGGAGTGACCCATGAAAATCAGTGTATTTGGTAGCGGATATGTCGGCCTGGTGCAGGCAGCGGTATTGGCGGAAGTCGGCCACGACGTGGTCTGCATGGACGTTGACGAGAGTAAAGTCGAACTGCTCCAACAGGGCCATGTGAGCATATTCGAACCCGGGCTGGCCAGCCTGGTACGCGAAGGCCTTGACGCCAGGCGGTTGCAGTTCACCAGCGACGAAAAATTCGCCGTCCAGCACGGGCAGGTGCTGTTCATCGCGGTTGGCACTCCGTCACGGGACGACGGCTCGGCGGACTTGCGCTACGTGATGTCGGTGGGCGACGCCGTGGCCCGTCATCGCGAGCAACCGGCGATCCTGGTGGAGAAATCCACCGTCCCGGTCGGCACCGGCGATGCCTTGCGTGCACACATCGACAAATGCCTGATCAGCGTCGGGCGCGTATTGCAGTTCGATATCGTCTCCAATCCGGAGTTCTTGAAAGAAGGTTCGGCCGTGGCCGACTGCCGACGCCCTGACCGTATCGTCATCGGCTGTGAACGCGAAGAAGTGCGTGAGGTGATGCGTGATCTGTACTCGCCCTTCAACCGCAATCATGAGCGCATCATGTTCATGGACCTGCGCAGCGCCGAGCTGACCAAGTACGCCGCCAACTGCATGCTGGCGACCAAGATCAGCTTCATCAACCAGATCGCAGAACTGGCCGAACACCTGGGTGCCGACATCGAATCGATACGCCTGGGCATCGGCGCCGACTCCCGCATCGGCTACCACTTCATCTACCCCGGTTGCGGCTACGGTGGCTCATGTTTCCCCAAGGACATGCGCGCCCTGATCCACAGCGCTGAGCAGGCCCATTGCTCCAGTGACCTGCTGCAAGCGGTGGAAGCCATCAACGAGCGGCAGAAATACAAGCTGTTCGAGCGCATCAACGCGTTCTACAAGGGCGACTTGCGTGGCAGGACCTTTGCTTTGTGGGGCCTGGCATTCAAGCCAAACACCGACGACATGCGCGATGCGCCGAGCCGGGTGTTGCTCGAATCCTTGTGGGCCGCCGGAGCGAATGTCCGTGCGTTCGATCCGGAAGCCATGCAGGAAACCCAGAAGCTGTATCCCGATGAATCGAAGCTGATGCTCATGGGTACACCCGAGTCGGTCTTGTCCGGTGCCGATGCACTGATCATCTGCACCGAATGGCAACAGTTCAAGGCGCCGGACTTTCAACTGATCCGGCAGCGGCTCAACGCACCGCTGATCTTCGATGGCCGCAACCTTTACGACACAGACCGTCTGGCACGCATCGGTTTCACCTACTTCCCGATCGGTCGGGGCGAGTCGAGCAAATTGCCGATTCCGTACCAGCAATGGTTTGCCGAGTCAGTGGTCGCCTGAACACCACGTTCCCTCACATCCGCCAACAGTCTCCCGCGCTGGGTCTGCACGGCCGTCGGTGCATTGCCGCCAGCGCTGGGCGGACGGTTCGACAAGAATGATTTTGTACTACTGCACCTCAAGCAAATCCCGTAGCAACGACCGCGTGTCTGACTGCTAGAGTAGCGCTCACGATCGGGCTGATGCCGGCCCGATCGAATAAGGATATTCGCGCCGTGACCAGCTACTCCCCCCTCATCCGCCGCCTGTTGATCTGCTCGCTGACCATCGTCGTCAGCCGCGCCATCACCAGCCCTTTGCTCACGCTGTTCGTCAGCGACAAGCTGGGCCTCAACCAGCAGGACGTTGGCTTGCTGCTCGGCATTGCGGTGTTCGTCGCCACCCTGCTCTCCCTGTATGGCGGCTACATCATCGATCGCTTCGAAAAGCGCCGGTTGCTGATTCTCTCGATGGCGTCCAGCGCTGTCGGCCTGGTGCTGCTGACCTTTGCTGAAAACCTCTACCTGACGACCATCACCCTGATCGTCACCGAAACCGCTTCATCGCTGTTCCTCATCGGTTCGAAAGCGATCCTCAGCGACAACCTCCCGGTGGGTCAACGCGCCAAGGCGTTTTCCCTGAGCTATACGCTGACCAACATTGGCTACGCTGTCGGGCCGATGCTCGGCGTGCTGATTGCCGGGGCCTTTGCCAGTGCCCCCTTCCTGATCGCTGCGGCCATCGCTTTTTTCAGTATTTTCCTGATGACCGGGATCGCGAAGGACCCGGCGCGCTCGCCTGTCGGCGGCCAGGGGCAGAGTTTCCTCAAAACCCTGATCACCCTGAAAAACGACCGCACCCTGATCCTGTTCACCGCCGGTTGCCTGCTCAGCACCGTGGTGCACGGGCGATTTACCTTTTACCTGTCGCAGTACCTGCTGGTGACCAGCAATCCCCAACACACCATGGAAATCATGGCCGCCCTGCTCGCCTGCAACGCCATCAGTGTGATCTTGCTGCAATACCAGATCGGGCGTTTTCTCAAGCGCGAGCAACTGCGCCAATGGATCATGGCCGGCACCGGCCTGTTCATCCTCGGGCTGATCGGTTTCAGCCTGGCGGACAGCCTGGTGAGCTGGTGCGTGGCGATGTTCATCTTCACCCTCGGTGAAATCATCATTTACCCGGCCGAGTTTCTCTTCGTCGACACCCTGGCGCCGGAAGAACTGCGGGGCAGCTACTACGGCGCGCAAAACCTTGCTGCCCTTGGCGGTGCGTTGAGCCCGGTGATTTGCGGCTTCATGCTGATGCACACCCCGGCGCCGACGATGTTTTATGCCTTGAGTGCACTCGCGGCCCTGGGCGGCTTGCTGTGCTACACAAGCGGTCGACGGAGCAAATTACAGCAAAATTAATGCACTGAAAGCTCATTAATATGAATTTGTCAGTAGCAGGATAGGACGGCACACTGTGCGCGTTCCTCCCCCAACAGTTGGAATAACTTCAAGGGCTTTCTGGGTTCCCCAGCCAAGCCCTTTTTTTTGCCTGGATTTTCTGCCGGAGTCTTCTCGAAATGCTTGCTCGCTGGTTGCCCGCTGCCATCAACACCCGCCCCACCGAATGGAGCCGCGCCGCCATCGGCATGGCCCTGGGGACACTGATGAGCGTGTGGCTCTGTAGCCAGGTGTTCGGCATTGAGGTGGCCCAGCACCTGATCGGCCCGCTGGGGGCGTCGGCGGTGCTGTTGTTTGCCGTGTCTTCGGGCGCGCTCGCCCAGCCCTGGTCGATTCTCGGTGGTTACTTGAGCGCCGGTGTGATTGCCCTGCTGGTGGCCCATGTGTTGGGCCGGACCCTGGGTAGCGCTTGCCTGGCGGCGGGCATGGCGTTGATCCTGATGTGCTGGCTGCGGTGCCTGCATCCACCGGCCGGTGCGTTGGCCCTGACCCTGGTGCTGGCCGATCCGGCAACCATTGCCATGGACTGGAAAGCCATTGGGCCGGTGATGCTCAGCGCCGCGACGATGCTGCTGTGCGCCCTGGCCTACAACAACCTGACCCGCGTTCGTTACCCCAAGAGCGCCAGCGAGCCCGCGGCCAGGATTCCTGCCGATCACCCGCCGGTCGACCGTCAGGCCATCACCGCCGAAGACCTGAAACTGGCGTTGGCCGACATGGAAGCGTTCTATGACGTGACCCCCGAAGACCTCGAACAGCTGATCCAGGCCAGCGAACTGCACGCCAAACGCCGCAGCGTTGGCGAAGTGCTCGCCCCACGACTGTAAGTCGCTGTTCTGGAGGTTCTTTTGCCGTGGCCGGGCGGTTCTGGCATCCTGCGCCTCCATTTTCTGACCCGGCCCGCCTTCTGGCACGCAAACCACCATGACCGCCTCCGAAAAAGCCCCCGCTCCACGCCACAGCGACCTGATCTACGGCCTCGATGACCGTCCGCATCTGACCGCCACCGTCTTCGCCGCCCTGCAACACGTGCTGGCAAGTTTCGTCGGCATCATCACCCCGACGCTGATCATGGGCAGCGCCCTGGGCCTGCAAAGTGAAATTCCTTACTTGATCAGCATGGCGCTGTTCGTCTCCGGCCTGGGCACCTTCGTGCAGGCGCGGCGCTTCGGCCCGGTGGGCTCTGGCCTGTTGTGCCTGCAAGGCACCAGTTTCTCGTTCATCAGTGTGATTCTCAGCGCCGGCTTCATGGTCAAGGCTCGTGGTGGCGGTACCGATGAGATTCTCTCGACCATTTTCGGCGTGTGCTTTTTTGCCGCGTTCATCGAGGTGGTGTTGAGCCAGTTCATTGGCAAATTGCGCATGCTGATCACCCCGGTGGTGACCGGCACCATCATCACGCTGATGGGCTTGTCGCTGATCAAGGTGGCGATGACCGACATCGCCGGCGGCTTCGGCGCCCCGGACCTGGGGGCGGCCAGTCACCTGGCCCTGGCGGCGCTGGTGCTGGGAACCATCGTAGTGTTGAACCGGGTGGATGTGCCGTTTCTGCGCCTGGGGGCGATTGTCATCGGCCTGACCCTGGGCTACGGGGTGGCATGGCTCATGGGCCAGGTGGATTTCAACAGCCTGCCCGAAGTGCCGCTGATGAGCGTACCGGTGCCGTTCAAATACGGGTTCTCCTTCGATTGGGTGGCGTTCATTCCGGTGGCGGTGATTTTCCTCGTGTCGCCGCTGGAGGCCGCCGGTGACCTTACGGCCAACTCGATGATCTCCCGGCAACCGGTCAAAGGCCCGGTGTACATTCGCCGGATCAAGTCCGGCCTGCTCGCCGATGGCCTCAACTCGGCCATGGCCGCGGTGTTCAACAGCATGCCGATGGTGACCTTCGCCCAGAACAACGGAGTGATCCAGCTCACCGGCGTGGCCAGCCGCTACGTGGCGTTTTTCATTGCCGGATTGCTGGTGGTGCTTGGCCTGTTCCCGATGATCGGCGCGGTACTGCAACTGATGCCGAAACCGGTGCTCGGTGGCGCGGAACTGGTGATGTTCGGCACCGTCGCCGTGGCCGGGATCAAGATTCTCGCCGAGGCCGGCCTGCATCGGCGCAACATGCTGATCGTGGCGATTTCCATCGGCATGGGCCTGGGCGTGGCCGCCGTGCCGGAAGTCTTGCGTGAACTGCCCAAGGCCCTGCACAACATTTTCGAATCGCCCATCACCGTCGGCGCGCTGTGCGCTATCGTTCTTAATATCTTCCTGCCCGAGGAGTTCATCGAGCTGGAGGAGGACGAATTCGATCCGGAAGCCTCCGTGCTTCAGGTGATGCAGAACCCCGATGTGACCGCCAGGGATGAACCCGCAAAGGCTGCGGTGGTTGCACAGTCGAACCACTAGTCGGGCTCAAGGGCTGAGCCGCTGGCGGTTCAGCCTTTTTCAGATGAGAGCACGTCCATGCGCAGCCTCCACGCGGTCCTGATTTCCCTCCTGCTCTGCCTGAGCGCCTGTTCCTCGCTGCCCAATCGAGACCCGTTGAAAATCAACGTCGTGGGTGTCGAACCCCTGCAAGGCGAAGGCATGGAAGTGCGCTTTGCCGTGAGAATCCGCGTGCAGAACCCCAATGACTACACCCTCACCTACAGCGGCGTTGCCCTGGACCTGGACATCAACGGCCAGCCCTTCGCCTCTGGCGTCACCGATGAGCGGGGTACGATCGGGCGCTTTTCCGACACCATCGTCAGCGTGCCGGTCAGCGTTTCGGCGTTTTCGGTGATCCGCCAGACCTATGGCATCAGCCAGATGAAAACCCTCAACAACATGCCTTATGTCCTGCGCGGCAAGCTCTCGGGTGGGGTGTTCAACACGAAGCGTTTCGTGGACAGTGGCACGCTCAATCTGCCTGGACCGACCACTGGCAGCCGTTAAGCGCCTTGGATGAAATGGCTGTTGCGCCGCGGAATTCACTCGGTGTCATTGAGAATCAGGCTGCGGTAATGCCCCGGATTTGACCCCGACCATTTGCGAAACGCCTTGTAGAACGAGCTGACGTCAGCGAACCCGAGCCGCATGGCGATTTCGCTGAAGCTGATCGTGGGTTCCGCCAGCCAGACAATCGCCAACTCCTTGCGCACGCCGTCCTTGAGGCCTTGATAGGTTTGCCCTTCTTCGGCCAGTCGGCGGCGCAAGGTTGAAGCCGATATGCACAGGCGTTGCGCCAGGGCTTCGGTTTCCGGCCAGTGTTCGGCCGGCAGGTGGCGCAGGTCGTGTTTGATGCGGCTGGCCAGACTCTGCGGATCGCGGTACTTCACCAGAATGTTCGCCGGCGCACGGGCGAGGAATCGCTCGAGTTCTTCAGGGCTGCGCTTGATGGACAGGTCCAGGCAATCGGCGGAGAAAATCATCCGGGTGCGTGGGCGGTCGAAGCGCAGGTTCTCGGAAAACATCACCTGATAGTCATCGCAGAAATCCGGCCTGGAACAGCGCAGCTCGATGGCAAGGATCGGAATCCGCCGTCCTGCCAGCCAGCAGGCAACGCCGTGCACGATCATCCAGTAAGTGAAATAAGTGAAGGCCCGGCGCGGGTCCTTGTCATCCTCCAGCAGGACGATTTCCGCCAGGCTTTGCTGACGCACCAACTGCGCCGGCAAGTATTCGAGGATCAACGACAGAAACGCCAGGCCGCTGGCCACTCCCGCCGCCACGTTGGGCTGGAGCATGGCGCTGCGACACAGGAACGCAAAGCTGCCGGATTTGAGTTTGCGTGGGTCCATGCCAAAGAACTCATCATCCCCGCGCCGTGCCAGCAACCGCCACAGGCGCGCATAAGCCGTGGCCGGAACGCGGGCGTCGGTGCTGCCCAACAGTTGCGGGTCGATGCCGACCTTGATCAACACCTCATCCGTGGCGATTCCTGGCGCGCAGCTTTGCAACAGTGCTTCACGCACCAGTTGAATGGAGATGGTGTCTTTTTCCGACATGGATCGCGGCAAGCCCTGTTCTTGTTCGAGTGGGGGGCATCTTAGCTGAAACAGTATCCCTGTTGATTGATCCACCGCTATCGCGAGCAAGCTCGCTCCCACACTGGATCTGCATTGTTCACAAATGCTGTGAACACCCGGATTCCTGTGGGAGCGAGCTTGCTCGCGATGGCTTTTCTGAATTCACAGAATGCGGTAGAGCAACCGTTCGATCCGCACACGACTCACGCGCTTGAGGAACTTGGCCACGCCCGCCGGGTATTCGGCCAGGGTTTCCAGGTTTTGGAAGTGCTCGATTCGCCGGGTGTGCTGGAAGATCTCCGCCAGCTCTTTGCCACGCGGTTCCAGCAGTTCGCCATGGGGATCATCGAGCAACAAGGCGTTTTCCAGATCGAGTCGAAACGCCCGCGGGTTGAGGTTGTTGCCGGTCAGCAAGGTATAGCGCCGGTCGATCCACATGCCCTTGAGGTGGTAGGTGTTGTCACCGTCACGCCACAGGTGCAGGTTCAACTGCCCGCTGTCGATGTTGCGCTGATGACGCTTGGCAAACCGGCGCAAGCTGATTTCGTACAGGTACGGCAGCGCCGAAATGACCCGGAACGGTTCGCTCGGCGGAATGTAGAAGTCGTTGGCCGTCTTGTCGCCGACCACGATGTCGATCTTCACCCCGCGGGCCAGCGCGCGGTTGATCTCGCGGATGATCGCCAGCGGCAGGTTGAAGTACGGTGTGCAAATGGTCAGTTGCTGCTGGGCGCTGGCGATCAGTTCGCAGATCACCCGGTTCAGCGGATTGTTCTTGCCGACGCCAAGCAGCGGGCTGACGGACAAACCGGTCCTGTCGGTGGTGCCCTGCGTGGTGTCGTACGCCGCGTGCTTGAGGCGGCTGCGCAGGTCACCGATGTCATTGCGCAGGCTGCGGGTGGTCGGCAGGTTTGGCAGGTCGAGGCGGTGCACCGCTTTGGAAGCCACCAGGCCGTGCTGCACCAGGTGCTGCATCGAATCGGCCAGTTCACGATTGTGCAGCAGGTGATAGCGGTCGTAGCGGTACTTGTCGAACTTGTGCAGATACACATTGTTCAGGCTCGCACCGCTGTAGATCACGCAGTCATCGATCACGAAGCCTTTAAGGTGCAACACACCGAACAGTTCGCGGGTTTGTACCGGGACGCCGTAGATCGGCACTTCGCTGGCATGGGTGCGGGTCATTTCCTGATACCAGGCGGAGTTGCCCGGTTGCTTGCCGGCACCGATCAGGCCGCGCTGGGCGCGCAGCCAGTCGACGACCACCACCACGTCCAGTTCCGGACGCGCCAGTTTGGCGGCGTGCAAGGCATCGAGAATTTCCTGGCCGGCTTCATCCTGTTGCAGGTACAGCGCAACGATGTAGATGCGCCGGGTCGCGCTGGCGATTTTCTCCAGCAGGCAACGACGGAATTCGGCAGCGCCGCAAAGGACGCCAACGGCATCGGCCGTCAGCGGAAAACTGCGCAACTTGGGCAGCAGGGAGCGTTTGAAAAGCGACGGCATAGGGCTCGCAATGGGTCGAATCCGAAGAACCCATGAGCTTACACCATGCAAAGGTTCGGGTCTTGTTACCGTCTGTAATGCCCCCTTCGCGGGCAAGCTCGCTCCCACTGGCTGAATGCATTCCCATGTGGGAGCGAGCCTGCTCGCGAAGACCATTTATCAGGCACTAGAAAAATATCGATTGACCATGGAGAACGATCGTTCTACTGTTTGCAACATGAACGATATCACTAGCAACGACACACGCGACATCATTCTGGATGTCACCGAAAAGTTGATCTACAAAAGTGGCATAGCCGCCACTGGCATGGATCTTCTGGTGAAAACCGCCGGCGTCTCCAGAAAAAGCATCTACCGCTACTTCGCCAACAAGGACGAACTGGTGGTGGCCGCCCTGCAACGCCGGGACCAGCGCTGGATGCACTGGTACAGAGGCGCAGTCGACCAGGCACAAACCCCGGCCGAGCGACTGCTCAACCTGTTTACCGTACTCAAATCGTGGTTCGCCTCCGACGGTTTCCGCGGCTGCGCGTTCATCAACACCAGTGGCGAAACCGGCGACCCGCAAGACCCGGTGCGCCTGCTCGCCAAAGAGCATAAACAAAAGCTGCTCGACTACGTGTGCGAGCTGTGTACCGAACATGGCGCCGAGGATCCGCAGTTGCTGGCCAAACAGCTGCTGATCCTGATCGACGGTGCCATTACCGTGGCGCTTGTCATGGGTGATCACAGTGCCGCCGATAATGCGCAATGCATGGCGCGAAAGTTATTGGACCTGTAGCAACCTGATCAAGCTCGACTGTTGTTTTAACTTTAACTTGATACGGAGACTTTAAATGTCTAATGCCGAAGTTCGTCCGCCATTACCCCCTTTCACCCGTGAATCGGCCATTGAAAAAGTTCGCCTGGCCGAAGACGGCTGGAACTCCCGGGACCCGGAGCGGGTGTCCCTGGCCTATACCCTGGACACTAAGTGGCGCAATCGCGCCGAGTTCGCCTATAACCGCGAAGAAGCCAAAGGCTTCCTGACCCGCAAGTGGGCCAAGGAGCTTGATTATCGGTTGATCAAGGAGCTGTGGGCGTTCACCGACAACCGAATTGCCGTGCGTTATGCCTATGAATGGCATGACGACTCGGGCAACTGGTTCCGCTCCTACGGCAACGAAAACTGGGAGTTCAACGAGGACGGCCTGATGGCCCGCCGCTTCGCCTGCATCAACGACATGCCGATCAAGGAAAGCGAGCGCAAGTTCCACTGGCCGCTGGGTCGTCGACCTGACGATCATCCGAGTTTGTCGGATCTGGGCTTGTAATTCAGCTTCACGCTAAACCCTGTGGGAGCGAGCTTGCTCGCGATAGCGGTTGTACATTCAGCAGATCTGTTGCCTGTCACACCGCCATCGCGAGCAAGCTCGCTCCCACATTGGTTTTGTGTTGTACAGATGAGTAAGATGCTGCCCTTCCCCGCAGCCTCTTTCTGCACCCGCCGAATAAGCCGATCCCATGCCTTTCGAACTCAGCGTTGACCTCTCCACCCTGGCCATCCTGGCCTTAGTCGCTTTTGTTGCCGGTTTCATCGACGCCATCGCCGGTGGCGGTGGGCTGTTGACCACCCCGGCCTTGTTGACCGCCGGCCTGCCGCCGCATCTGGTGCTGGGCACCAACAAACTCAGCTCGACCTTCGGCTCGGCCATCGCCAGCTTCACCTTCTACCGCCGCAAGCTGTTCCACCCCGCGCAATGGATTCATGCCATCGTCGGCACCCTGGTCGGAGCGCTGACCGGTGCCGTGGTCGCGCATTACCTGCCGGCGGAATGGCTGAACAAGATGCTGCCGGTGATCGTCTTCGCTTGCGGTGTCTATCTATTGTTTGGCGGCACGCCAAAAGCGCCACTGGACAGCGAGGCACCGATCAAGAAAAAGTGGCAGTCGACCCAAGGCTTCAGCCTCGGCTTCTATGACGGTGTGGCGGGTCCCGGCACGGGCGCGTTCTGGACCGTGAGCAGCCTGCTGCTCTACCCCATCGATCTGGTGAAAGCCAGCGGTGTGGCACGCAGCATGAACTTCGTCAGCAACGCGGCGGCGCTGTCGATCTTCATCTTTTCCGGTCAGGTGGACTGGATCATCGGCCTGTGCATGGGCTTGTCGTTGATGGTCGGCGCCTTCTTCGGCGCCCGCACCGCCATCAGCGGCGGCGCGAAATTCATTCGTCCGGTGTTCATCACCGTGGTGCTGGGCCTGACCGTGCGCCTAGCCTGGCAGCACTGGTTCAGCGTGGCCTAAGCGCCGCGCCACGTATACGTCGATCAGGTAACGGGCAATCGAGCGTGACGCCGGCAACGGCGGCAGCTCGTGCACGTTGAACCACTGGGCGTCCTCGATCTCGTCTTCCTGACAGACGATCTCGCCACCGGCATATTCGGCGTGAAAGCCGAGCATCATCGAGTGCGGGAACGGCCAGCACTGGCTGCCCATGTACTGGATGTTCCTGACCTCGATGCTCACCTCTTCGCGAACTTCGCGAATCAGGCAGTCCTCGGCCGATTCGCCCGGCTCGGCAAACCCGGCCAGGGTGCTGTAGACACCGCTGACAAAACGCGGTGAACGCGCCAACAGCACTTCATCGCCTCGGGTCACCAGTACGATCATGCTCGGCGAAATCCGTGGGTAGCTGCGCAGATCGCACGGCTGACAATACATCGCCCGTTCGCGTGGCACCTGGGTCATGGCCTGACCGCAGTTACCGCAATAGCGGTGTTCACGGGCCCAGGTGCCGATCTGTGCGGCGTAACCGAGCACCTTGTAGAGCGTGTGATCGCCTTCGAGCATGAACGCCCGCAGGCCTTTCCAGTTGCAACCCGACACTTCGCTGTGACTGCGCAACTCCAGCAGATAGACCGGCTCGCCATCGAGATGACCGATGCCATGCTCGGCAAGAATCGACAGGTCCTGGCGCTTGAGCCATTCGCGAGCGAACAGTGCGCCGTTGTCATCGAACAGAAAGCCTTCGGGGCTGCGCGCGATGGCCCAGCCGCCGGGTTGATCGGTGTCCAGTACTGCGGTGGTCCAGCGAGGAATCATGGTTAATCAATCCAGAAATTCGGGTTTCTGTTTGCTCATATGGGCGGCCATGGCCACGCGCAGATCGGTGGATTGCAGCATGGCGGCGTTCCAGGTGGCGATGTATTCGAGGCCGTCATCGATGCGATGGTCGCGCATGTAGCTGATCATTTCCTTGGTGCCGGTGACGGCGATCGGCGACTTGCTGGCGATTGCGTAGGCAATGCCCATGACGCCGTCGAGCAGGCTGGCGTTGTCGCTGTAGACGCGATTGACCAAGCCCATGTCTCGCGCTTCGTCGGCACCGAAGGTGCGACCAGTGTAAGCCAGTTCGCGCAGCATGCCGTCACCGATGATCCGCGGCAAGCGTTGCAGCGTGCCAACGTCGGCGGCCATGCCGATGTCGATTTCCTTGATCGAAAACTGTGCGTCCTCGGCGGCATAACGCATGTCGCACGCGGCAATCAGGTCGATGGCGCCCCCCAGGCAGTAACCCTGAATGGCCGAAAGCACCGGTTTGCGGCAGTTATCGACTGCATTGAACGACGCTTGCAGGGTGAGGATCTTGCGCCGCAACAGGCGCGCATTGCGTCCGACGTCCTTGCCCAGCTCATTGGCCACACCGGCCAGCATCATCAGGTCGATACCCGAGGAGAAATGCTTGCCTGCCCCGCTGAGGACCACCACGCGCACTTCATCGGTGTCGTCGATCCACTGGAAGATCTCGACGATCTCGCTCCAGAACGCCGCGTTCATCGAGTTGATCTTCTCCGGGCGGTTGATCTGTACGTGGGCGATTTTATCGACCAGCTCGACGTTGAACGCGCTGTATTGAGACATGCCAATGATCCTTTTGCGGGCAAAAAATGAGGCCCGAACTATAACAAGGCATCAAGGTGGGCAGTAAGGCAGCGGTTCGGCCAAATGCGGGACTCAAACCGGCGCACCAGAACAGTGCACTCCTGATAAATCACGTCGCTCATTTATGTGACTGCCCTGTGAATTTTTGAGGCCAAAACGCAAAAAAACCTGCACTTCGTCGGGGCGTTTGCACCTCTATCAGGCACGTTCGTACCGCTACAAACCGATTGTCGAACAATTTTGCCATCTGGCCTTTACCGCTCTAAGTTCTGGCCTAGACTCATTTTCTTGAGGCGAAACCGGTCGGTCACAAAGTGGAAAAATAGTCGAAACTTTTTCCAATCCCGATCGGTCCTCTGACAAGAAGGTGCGTTGCGACTGGTGCAATCCTTGCAATGGCTCATTCACCCCTTTTGCTTCGACGCATTGGGCAGCGCTTGCTCACTGATGCGTAGCGCGATTGCGCCCGGCCACAGCAATTGGCCATGAAACACCGTTTGCCAGACCTAAGAATTAGATCAACAACACGGGAGATTCATATGATCAGTACGGCTTTGGAAATACAGGGAGAGCGTGCTCATCAGGTCGGCGAATCGAGCGCCGTAACTGCCGCAAACACCCAACCCGTCGGCGTTCCTGGCACCAGGACGCTGACTCCGGCAGCCAACCAGAATCCCAACCGTAAAAAAGTGTTGTTCGTCACCTCGGAAATTGCCGACCTGGTGAAGACCGGTGGCCTGGGCGACGTTTCTGCAGCGCTGCCACGGGCCATGGCCCATCTGCACGATGTGCGGGTACTGATCCCGGGTTACCCGCAGGTGCTGAACAGCGAAAATCCGATCCATATCATTGGCGAGCTTGGCGGTCATGCTGCGCTGCCACCGTGCAAGATCGGGCGCATGGACATGCCCGACG
The DNA here is from genome assembly GCF_019947335.1 of Pseudomonas sp. BF-R-24. NCBI lineage: Bacteria > Pseudomonadati > Pseudomonadota > Gammaproteobacteria > Pseudomonadales > Pseudomonadaceae > Pseudomonas > Pseudomonas sp. BF-R-24. Next base: position 102,777 of record NZ_JAGYGG010000009.1, on the reverse strand, counting down.
GTCTGGTCATTTACGTACTGATTTGCCCCGAACTCTACGAGCGCGAAGGTTCGCCCTACGGCGCCAACAACGGCCGCGACTGGCCGGACAACCATATCCGTTTCGCCCGTCTGGGCCTGGCGGCGGCCGATATTGCCGCCAACCTCGCGCAGATCCATTGGTGCCCGGATCTGGTGCACGCCCACGACTGGCCGGCCGGCCTGGCCCCGGCCTACATGCACTGGCGTGGGCAGCGCACGCCGACGCTGTTCACCATTCACAACCTGGCCTATCAAGGTGTGACCAGCCTGGGCTCGTGCCCCGAACTGGGCATACCCCATCACGCGCTGCAACAGGAAGGCATGGAGTTCTACGGCAAGATGTCGTTCCTCAAGGCCGGCATGGCCTATTCGAGCCACATCACCACCGTCAGCGCGACCTACGCCCAGGAAATCACCACCCCGGATTTCGGCTGCGGCCTGGACGGTTTCCTCGCCGCCAAGACCCAGCAAGGCCTGCTCAGCGGCATTCCCAACGGCATCGATGAAAGCTGGGATGCGGCGACCGATCCGCACCTGTTCTGCCCGTTCAACATCGGCGACTGGGATGGCAAGGCCGTGAACGCCGCCCATGTCCGCGAGCTGTTCGGTCTGGAAGATTCCGAAGGGCCGCTGTTCGCCGTGGTTTCACGCCTGGTCTACCAGAAAGGCCTGGACCTGACCGAAGCGGTGTCCGAGTACATCGTCAAATCCGGCGGCCAGATCGCGATCATCGGCCGTGGCGAGCCGGAAGAGGAACAGTCGATGCGCCAGCTTGCCCTGCGCTTCCCCGGGCAGATCGGCGTACGCATCGGCTTCAACGAAACCGACGCCCGGCGCATGTTCGCCGGCAGCGACTTCCTGCTGATGCCTTCGCGTTACGAGCCATGCGGCCTGAGCCAGATGTACGCCCAGCGCTTCGGTTCGTTGCCGGTGGCGCGCAACACCGGTGGCCTGGCCGACACCATCGAAAACGGCGTGACCGGTTTCCTGTTCGATGAATCCACGGTGCAGAGCTACCAGGAAGCCCTGAGCCGCGCGTTCAAGGTGTTCGCCTTTCCCGACCTGCTGCACGCCATGCGCTGCCGGGCCATGGCGGCGCCGTTCAACTGGTGCAAGGCGGTCGAACCCTACGCCGAGCTCTACGAACAGCTTGTGGCTAAGGCATTGGGGAAATCGCACAAACAGTAAGAGGCTTTCAAGATGCCGTTACGGACCCTTGAGACCTGGCCCCACGGCGCAATCATGCTGGACGCAGAGCACACGCGATTCGCGTTGTGGGCGCCAGATGCGTTCTACGTCAGTGTCGAACTGGAAAATGGACAGTCCTTGCCGTTGCTGCCCCAGGCCGACGGCTGGTTCGTGAGCAACATCCGATGCGCGGCGGGCACGCGTTACCGCTACAGCATCGACGGCGAACTGGAAGTGCCCGACCCGGCCTCCCGCGCTCAGGCCGGCGATATCGACCGGCACAGCGTGGTGGTCGATCCGCTGGTCTATGCCTGGCAACACAGTGCCTGGCTGGGACGGCCATGGAACGAAGCGGTGATCTACGAACTGCATGTCGGTGCGCTCGGCGGCTTCAGCGCCGTCGAGCAGCATTTGGCGCGGCTGGTCGAACTGGGTGTCACCGCGATCGAACTGATGCCCGTCGCGCAGTTTCCCGGTGAGCGCAATTGGGGTTATGACGGCGTCCTGCCCTACGCGCCCCAGGCGTCATACGGCTCCCCCGAGCAGCTCAAGCACTTGATCGACACCGCCCACGGCCACGGCCTGGCGGTGATTCTCGACGTGGTCTACAACCACTTCGGCCCGGATGGCAATTACCTGCATCGTTATGCCAAGGGCTTTTTTCGCGAAGACAAACACACGCCGTGGGGCGCGGCCATCGACTTTCGCCGTCGCGAAGTACGGGACTTCTTCATCGAAAACGCCTTGATGTGGCTGCTGGAATACCGTTTCGACGGTTTGCGCCTGGACGCGGTGCACGCCATCGAAGACCCGGACTTCCTCCAGGAACTGGCACGACGGGTGCGCCAGCAGACCGGGCCGGCGCGGCATGTATGGCTGATGGTGGAGAACGAACACAACCAGGCCAGCCTGCTCGAACAGGGTTACGACGCGCAGTGGAACGATGACGGCCACAACGCCCTGCATGTATTGCTGACCGGGGAAACCGACGCCTATTACGCCGATTACGCGCAAAACCCCACCGAACAACTGGCGCGCTGCCTGAGCCAGGGTTTCGTGTTCCAGGGCCATCTCAACCGCCATGGTGTGGCGCGGGGTGAACCCAGCGGGCATCTGCCGCCCAGTGCATTCATTCTGTTTTTGCAGAACCATGACCAGATCGGCAACCGGGCCTTCGGCGAGCGCCTGCATCAACTCGCCCACCCGCAAGCGCTGCGGGCCGCCACGGTGCTGCTGCTGTTGTCGCCGATGATTCCGCTGCTGTTCATGGGCGACGAATTTGCGGTCGAGCAACCCTTCCTGTTTTTCACCAGCCATCATGGTGAATTGGCCAAGCAGGTTCGCGACGGCCGGCGCAGCGAGTTCGCGGCGCTCACCGCCTTTGCCGACCCGATCCTGCGCGAACACATTCCGGACCCGAATGATCCGCAGACGTTTGCAGCGTCCCGCCCGGTCCTGCCATCGACCGGCCATTGCGAGATGCACGACCTGTATTGCCGCCTGTTGCAGATCCGTCACCGGCACATCATCCCGCGCCTGCCGGGCGCCCAGGCACTGGGAACCGATGTGCTGGGCGAAGGCGCGGTCAGTGCATCCTGGCGCTTGGGCGATGGCAGCCAGCTGCGCATTGACCTGAACCTCAGCGCCAGGCCTGTAGTCCATACCTCACAGACCGATGCCATGCGCTTGTTCGAATACCCGCCACAGAACCCCGACCTGCCGGCTACAAACACTCTTGCCCCGTATTGCGCGCTCGTCAGCCTCGCCGCCGCAGTCCCCTTTGCTACCTCGTTTGGAGAGCGTCCATGAGTGATGCGCAACTGGAAATCCTGGCCAGCCGTGCCGGCCTCGCCGTCGACTGGATCGACGCCAACGGCCGCCCGCAAAAAGTCGCGCCGTCCGTGTTGCGCAACGTGCTGGCCGGCCTGGGCCACCCGGCCGGCAGTGCCCAGGAAATCGACGCCAGCCTGCTGGAACTGCAAGAGGCGCAACAGACCCATCACTTGCCGCCATTGATCACCGCCGATGCGGGGATGGGCCTGGACCTGGCGCGTTTTTTCGAGCCCGGGACCCCATGCGAAATCCACCTGGAGGACGGTTCGCGGCTCAACCTGAAACTGGACGACAACGCGGTTCTGCCGGGGCTGGTACCGGTCGGCTATCAACAGATCAGCATGGACGGACAAAACTTCACCCTGGCCGTGGCCCCTGCCCGTTGCTACAGCGTGGCCGATGCCGTGGACAACCCGATCCCCCGAGCCTGGGGCCTGAGCGTGCAGTTGTATGGACTGCGCCGCCCCGGCGACGGCGGGTTTGGTGACACCCAGGCGTTGGAGGACCTCGCCCGGGTAGCCGGCGAGCGTGGAGCCGAGGCGCTGGCGATCAGCCCGCTGCATGCGATGTTTGCCAGTGACACCCAACGCTACAGCCCGTATTCGCCGTCCAGCCGTTTGTTTCTCAACAGCCTTTACTGCGCCCCCGGCACCATTCTCGGCGAACGCGCGCTGCGTACCGCCATCGATGCAACCGGGCTGGCCATTGAACTCAAGGCGCTGGAAGAGCGTCCGCTGATTGACTGGCCGGCCGCCGCCGAAGCCAAGCATCGGCTGTTGCAGTCGCTGTACGAAGGTTTCGTCCAGGGTGAACACCCCTTGCACGAAGACTTCAGCAGCTTTCGTCACGCCGCTGGCGAAGCGCTGGAAAACCACTGCCGCTTCGAAGCCATCCAGGAGGCACGCGCCGCCCGGGGTGAACACCTCGACTGGCGGCAGTGGCCCGAACCCTGGCGCAACCCGCGCAGCGCCGAACTGGCGGCATTCGCCGAAGAGAATGCCGGGCGCATCGGCTTCTTCGCCTTCTGCCAGTGGCTGATCACGCGCTGCCTGGAGCGCGCGCAAACCGCCGCCCGCGCCAGCGGCATGAGTATCGGACTGATCGCCGACCTGGCCGTTGGCGCCGATGGCGGCGGGAGCCAGGCCTGGAGCCGTCAGGACGAACTGCTCGCGTCCCTCACCGTCGGCGCGCCACCGGATATTCTCAACCGCACCGGCCAGGGCTGGGGGATTTCCGCGTTCTCCCCTGAAGGCCTGGTGCGCAATGGTTTCCGGGCCTTCATCGAAATGTTGCGGGCCAACTTCGCCCACTGCGGCGGTTTGCGCATCGATCACGTCATGGGCTTGCAGCGTTTGTGGGTCATCCCCAACGGATCGCCGCCGGCCGACGGCGCTTACCTGTATTACCCCGTGGACGATCTGCTGCGTTTGCTGACCCTGGAATCCCATCGTCACCAGGCCATCGTCCTCGGCGAAGACCTCGGCACCGTGCCGGACGGCCTGCGGGAAAAACTCATCGCCCGTTCGATGCTGGGCATGCGGGTATTGCTGTTCGAACAGGACAACACGCACTTCAAGCCGATCCTCGACTGGCCGGACAACGCCCTGGCCACCACCAGCACCCATGACCTGCCGACCCTCAACGGCTGGTGGCATGGTCGCGATATCGACTGGAATGCCCGGCTCGGCATGGTCGATGCCAGCGGTGAAATCGAATGGCGCCAGCACCGCGAACGCGAGCGCGAAGGCCTGCGCCGGGCGTTGAGCCAGGACCCGCAGAACTTTCGCGAAGAGTCCCACGAAACCGACCAGGTGCTCGATGCCAGCGTGCGCTTCCTCGGTCATACCCGGGCACCCTTGGTGCTGCTGCCCCTGGAAGATGCCCTTGGCGTCGAACAGCAAGCCAACCTGCCCGGCACCACCGACACCCACCCCAACTGGTCGCGGCGCTTGCCCGGATACAGCGAAGCCCTGCTCGACGGAGCGGATGCCGCACGACGCCTGGAATTGCTCGCCTGCGCGCGGCTCCAGGCGGCCGAGCGTGATCGATGACCCAGGTGCCGACCCGACCACTGCGCGCCACCTTGCGCCTGCAATTTCACAAAGGCTTCACGCTCGAAGACGCGGTGCCACTAGTGCCGTATTTCGCCCGCCTCGGCATCAGCCATGTCTACGCCTCCCCGCTATTGCGCGCCCGCGCCGGGTCGATGCATGGCTACGACGTGGTGGATCCGACCAGGGTCAATCCGGAACTGGGCGGTGAGGCGGCGCTGAACAGTCTGGTCAGTGCTCTGCATGGGCACAACATGGGGTTGATCCTCGACGTTGTCTCCAACCATATGGCGGTCGGCGGCAACGATAATCCCTGGTGGCTGGATTTGCTGGAGTGGGGACGCCTGAGTCCTTACGGAGAGTTTTTCGATATCCAGTGGCACTCATCCGACCCGTTGATGGAAGGCCAGTTGCTCCTGCCGTTTCTGGGCAGCGACTACGGCGTCGCGTTGCAGGACGGCACCCTGCCCCTGCGATTCGATGCCTGGCACGGCACCTTCCATGTCGAGCACTACGAACACCGTTTCCCCATTTGCCCCAGCGATTACGGGGAGCTGCTCAGGACCGATGCACCGCTCGATACGCAACAGGCCGAACAACTTAAAAACCTGGCCGATCGCTTCAGCACCCTGAGCTACCAGACCGACGCCCACAGCCTGGCCCTGCCATTGAAAGCAGAACTTCGCGATCTGGTCAGCGATCCGGCCATTGCCCAAGCCATTGAGCAGCACCTGAACAACTACGCCTCACTGACCGGCGAAGGCTTCCAGCGCCTGCACAACCTGCTGGAACGCCAGAGCTATCGCCTTGCCAGCTGGCGCACCGCCGCCGATGACATCAACTGGCGGCGCTTCTTCGATATCAATGAGTTGGGCGGACTGCGCGTCGAGCGTCCCGCCGTGTTCGAAGCCACCCACGCGAAGATCTTCCAACTGGTGGCTCAAGGGCTGATCGACGGGTTGCGCATCGACCACATCGACGGCCTCGCCGACCCGCGGGGCTACTGCCGAAAACTGCGCCGCCGGGTCGACAGCCTGTCAGCGGGCCGCCACCTGCCCATCTATGTGGAAAAGATCCTCGGCGAAGGGGAAACCCTGCATCGCGACTGGTCGGTGGACGGCACCACCGGCTACGAATTCATGAACCAGTTGTCACTGTTGCAACAGGATCCACAGGGCGCGCAGACACTGGCCGAACTCTGGCATCGTCACAGCGAGCGGCCCGCCGACTTCTGCCAGGAAGCACAACTGGCCCGTCAACAAGTCCTCGGTGGTTCCCTGGCCGGAGATTTCGAAAGCGTCGCCCAGGCCCTGCTGCAAGTGGCCCGGGACAACCTCATGACCCGCGACCTGACCCTCGGCGCCATTCGCCGGGCCTTGCAGGCGCTGATCGTGCATTTCCCGGTGTACCGCACCTACATAGGCCCCCTTGGCCGTTCAGCCCGGGACGAGGCGTTTTTCCGCCAGGCCATGGACGGTGCCCGCCAAACCCTGGGCGAAGCGGACTGGCCGGTGCTCGACTGCCTGGCCGGCTGGCTCGGCGGTGAACCCTGGCGTTCGCGCCCGGCCGGGCGTGAACGCAAGCGTCTGAAGCACGCCTGCGTACGTTTCCAGCAACTGACCTCGCCGGCGGCGGCGAAATCGGTGGAAGACACCGCGCTCTATCGATCGGCCGTCCTGCTCTCGCGCAATGACGTTGGCTTCAACACCGAACAGTTCAGCGCACCGGCCGCCGACTTTCATCAGGCCTGCATCGAGCGCCTCGACACCTTCCCGGACAATCTGCTGGCCAGCGCCACCCACGACCACAAGCGCGGCGAAGATTCACGGGCGCGGCTGGCGGTACTGAGCGAGCGCAGCGCCTGGTACGTCGACCAGATCGGCCTGTGGCGCGCCCTCGCCCGGCCCTTGCGCAACGACGATCAAATGCCATCGTCGGGCGATGAAATGATTCTGTACCAGACGATTCTCGGCAGTTGGCCGCTGGAGTTGGGGATCGATCATCCGCCGTCCCTCGAGGACTACGCAAAACGTATCTGGCAGTGGCAACGCAAGGCCCTGCGTGAAGCCAAACTGCAAAGCAGCTGGAGCGCGCCCAATGACCCTTACGAGCAAGCGACAGAGGACTTCATCCAGCGCCTGTTGCTCAGCCCCGAAGGTGAGCTGTTGCGTACGGCCCTGGCCAAGGCTGCCCGTTCGATTGCCGCCCCCGGCGCACTCAATGGTTTGGCGCAAACCTTGCTGCGCATGACCGTGCCCGGCGTGCCGGATTTGTATCAGGGCAACGATTTCTGGGACTTCAGCCTGGTCGACCCGGACAACCGTCGTCCCGTGGATTACGCCAGCCGCCAGCAGGCGTTGCAGCAAGCGGTGGACCTGCCGGACTTGTTGCAGAACTGGCGTGACGGGCGCATCAAGCAAACCTTGATTGCGCGCACCCTGAGCCTGCGCGCCGAGCATGCCGAGCTGTTTCGGCGTGGCACCTACCAGGCCCTGGAAGTGGTGGGCAGCGAGGCCCATCGAGTGCTGGGATTTGTCCGTGAACGGGAGGGGAAACGCGCCATTGTGATTGTGCCGATACGTTGTGCCGATCTGCTGGAAAACGGTGCCGAACCACAGGTCCACGCGCCGCGGTGGGGCGAAACCCGGGTCAGACTGCCGTTCACCGTCCCTGACGAACATCTGCAGGGACTTTTTTCCGGCATCACAGTCACAAAACACAGGGAGCTGTTGATCAGCGCCGCGCTGGGGGATTTCCCGGTCAATCTCATTATTCAAACTACCTACACTTGAGTTCAGTTCAGGAGCATTGCGATGAGTACCGACGAAAAACGCATCCGCGAATTTGCCTATCAGATCTGGGAATCCGAAGGAAAACCCGAAGGCCAGGAAGCCCGCCACTGGGAGATGGCGTGCAAACTGGCGGACGCCGAAGCCCTGGCCCCGAAAAAACCGGCCAAGGCTGCCCCGAAAACCCCGGTCAGCAAAACGGCCAATGGCAAGGCTGGCGATGCCAAGGTCGCCGCGCCAAAAACCAAGGCCAAACCGGCAGCGGCTTCAAAAGTGATCCCGCCGGGGGAAAAGGCCGTCGAGAAAAAGCCCCGGGCTGCGCGAAAACCGCCAGCGGTTTGAGACTGTCCTGACAGGGCTTGTGAAGAGTCACCATGAATGTTGAGCCTTATGGCCTCATCGCGAGCAGGCTCGCTCCCACATGGGATCTGTGTCGTTCAGAAATTTGTGGCCCGTTCCCGATAAATGTGGGAGCGAGCCTGCTCGCGATGGCGGCGTGCCAGCCACCATAGGTTTTGAGTTTGCAGGAGTACCTATGACCAGTCCGAAGAAAGCCGCCGCGCCAGCCCCTCGTGCCGAAACCACACGAACCCGCGAAGGCCTGCCCTTTCCGCTGGGTGCCACCTGGGATGGACTGGGAGTCAACTTCGCCCTGTTTTCCGCCCACGCCACCAAGGTTGAACTGTGCCTGTTCGACGACGCCGGCGAAGTGGAACTCGAACGCATCGAACTGCCCGAATACACCGACGAGATTTACCACGGCTACCTGCCCGACGCCCATCCGGGGTTGGTTTATGGCTATCGCGTCTACGGTCCGTACGACCCGGCCAACGGCCATCGCTTCAACCCCAACAAACTGCTGATCGACCCCTACGCCAAACAACTGGTGGGCAAGTTGAAATGGTCCGAAGCGCTGTTCGGCTACACCATCGGCCACCCCGACGCCGACCTCAGCTTCGATGAGCGGGACAGCGCGCCCTTCGTGCCCAAATGCAAGGTCATCGACCCGGCGCACACCTGGGGCCACGATCATCGTGTCAGCGTGCCGTGGGACAGGACGATCATCTATGAAACCCATGTGCGCGGCTTCAGCATGCGTCACCCTGCCGTCCCCGAAAATCTGCGCGGCACCTTTGCCGGGTTGATGGTCGATGAAGTGGTCGAGCACATCCGCAAACTCGGTGTGTCGACCGTGGAGCTGCTGCCGATCCATGCGTTCGTCAACGACCAGCATTTGCTGCACAAGGGCATGACCAATTATTGGGGCTACAACAGCATTGCGTTCTTCGCCCCCGACCCGCGGTACCTGGCCAGTGGCAAGATTGCCGAATTCAAGGAAATGGTCGCGCACCTGCACGAAGCCAATCTGGAGGTGATCCTCGACGTGGTCTACAACCACACCGCCGAGGGCAACGAACAAGGCCCGACCCTGTCCATGCGCGGCATCGACAATGCGTCCTACTACCGCCTGATGCCCGAGGACAAACGCTTCTATATCAACGATTCCGGCACCGGCAACACCCTGGACCTGAGCCACCCGTGCGTGCTGCAAATGGTCACCGACTCCCTGCGCTACTGGGCCACGGAAATGCACGTCGACGGCTTTCGCTTCGACCTCGCAACCATCCTTGGGCGCTATCACGACGGTTTCGACGAACGCCACAGTTTCCTGGTGGCCTGCCGCCAGGACCCGGTACTGCGCCAGGTCAAACTGATCGCCGAGTCATGGGACTGCGGCCCCGGCGGTTATCAGGTCGGCAATTTTCCGCCGGGCTGGGTCGAGTGGAACGACAAGTTCCGCGACACCGTGCGCGCCTTCTGGAAAGGCGACGACGGGCAACTGGCGGACTTTGCCAACCGCCTGACCGCTTCGGGCGAAATGTTCAACCAACGTGGTCGGCGGCCTTACTCATCGGTCAATTTCGTCACCGCCCACGACGGTTTCACCCTCAACGACCTGGTGTCCTACAACGACAAACACAACGAAGCCAACGACGAAAACAATCAAGACGGCAGCAACAACAACCTGTCCTGGAACCACGGCGTCGAAGGCCCCTCCGACGATCCCGAGATCAACGCGCTGCGCCATCGGCAGATGCGCAATTTCTTCGCCACCCTGCTGCTGGCCCAAGGCACGCCGATGCTGGTGTCCGGCGACGAGTTCGCCCGCACCCAGGACGGCAACAACAATGCGTACTGCCAGGACAGCGAGACCGGCTGGGTCAACTGGGACCTCAGCGACGACGGCAAGGCCCTGCTCAAGTTCGTCAAACGCCTGATCAAATTGCGCCTGACCTACCCGGTCCTGCGGCGCGGGCGTTTCCTGGTGGGCAATTACAACGAGGACATCGGCGTCAAGGACGTGACCTGGCTGGCGCCGGACGGTACGGAAATGACCACCGAGCATTGGCACGATGCGCACAATCGATGCCTGGGCATGCTGCTCGATGGCCGCGCCCAGGAAACCGGCATTCGCCGCAAAGGCGTCGACGCGACATTGATGCTGGTGGTCAACGCACATCACGACATCGTCAATTTCCGGCTGCCTGAAGTGCCTGACGGCGGTTTCTGGACATGCATGATCGACACCAACCAACCGTCGATCCGCGGCCAGGAGCGCTTTGAGTTTGGCCACGAGTACTCGGTCACCGGCCGTTCGTTGCTGCTGTTCGAATTGCAGCATGAGGAAGAAGAGTAAAAGAGACGCCAGGTTTTCATAGCCGTAACACCGCAGGGCGGAAATATCATTGCGGATAACTTCACGACGCGACGAATAGCGTTACATGAGCAATACTCGATTCGCGGCAATCCAGGGTTTGGCTTGTCGCGCCGCTATCCACCAGCCATCAAGGGTCTGCCGGGCTTGTCCCATGCACGACTGAAGGCGACGCAGAACAAGGACGTATCCACCATGAAACCCGTTTCCCTGAGCGAAGTCAGCCTGCCCTCACAGATCTGGAACAGCGCTCCGCAACTGGACAGCATTCCGGTCATCAACACCCAATCCCTGGTACCCACCGGCGCACGCGCGGTGCTCATTGCCCCGCACCCCGGCGATGAAGTCGTGACCTGCGGCGGCCTGCTGCAATTGCTCAGTAACCTGGGCCACCCGCTGCAATTGATCTCGATCACCGACGGCAGCGCCAGCCATCCGGGGTCACAGCAGTGGTCGGAAAAACGCCTCAGCGTATTTCGTCCCCAGGAAAGCGTGGAAGCCATACGTCGACTCGGGTTGCCGATGCACAGCCTGAAGTGGATTCGTGGCGGGTTTACCGATAACGCGCTGGCGGAACAGGAAGATCAGATCGCCCGATTCATCACGCGCTACCTGCGCCCAGGTGATGTGGTGTTCAGCACCTGGCGCCAGGACGGCAATGTCGACCACGACACTGTTGGCCGCGCGAGCGCCAGGGCGGCGGCCAATATCGGGGCCACCTACAACGACGTACCGTTCTGGGCCTGGCACTGGCCGGCACGGGACCGGGAGCTGATTCCCTGGCACCGTGCCCGCAAGGTGCGCCTCGATACCTGGACCGTCGCCCGCAAGAGTCACGCCACCCACGCCTACGCCAGCCAACTGGACGGCGAACCGGCCATCGGCCTCGCGCCGTTGCTGCCCAGGCCGCTGCTGGAGCGTATCCGTTTGCCTTATGAAATTGTATTGGTATGAAATCTTCGATTATCGGTTCGGCGCAGCCCATCGGACTGAACTGCCTGTCGTTGCGTCAGTCGCATACATAAGCAACCCCGAGTCAGAGGAGTGTAAGTGGCCAGTCATTCAAAACCGCAAGCAGCCGAATCGACACCCTTGGACAGGCCTGCGGCGATTCATCGGCTTCGCGTGCTGACGGTCAACACCCATAAGGGTTTTACCGCACTCAACCGGCGCTTCATCCTTCCTGAATTGCGTGAAGCGGTGCGCAGTACGTCGGCAGACCTGGTGTTCCTGCAAGAAGTCGTCGGTGAGCACGACCGCCACTCCTCCCGCTACAACGATTGGCCACAAACCTCGCAATATGAATTCCTCGCCGACAGCATGTGGAGCGACTTCGCCTATGGGCGTAATGCCGTCTATCCCGACGGTCACCATGGCAATGCCCTGCTGTCGAAATATCCGATCCGCGAGTATCGAAACCTGGATGTTTCCATTACCGGCCCGGAACGCCGTGGCTTGCTGCACTGCGTGCTGGACGTGCCGGGGCATCGCGAAGTGCATGCGATCTGCGTTCACCTCAGCCTGCTGGAAAGCCATCGTCAGCTGCAATTGCAGTTGCTCTGTCAGCTCCTCGAGTCCCTGCCGGATGATGCGCCGGTGATCATTGCCGGCGACTTCAACGACTGGCAGATGCAGGGCAATGCCACCCTTGCCCGCCGCGACTACTTGCACGAAGCGTTCGAACGCCACCTGGGTCGTCCTGCCAAAACCTACCCCGCGCGGTTTCCCTTGCTGCGCCTGGACCGCGTCTACCTGCGCAACGCCAGCAGCCATGAGCCGCAAATACTGGGAAACAAGCCGTGGACGCACCTTTCAGACCATTTGCCGTTGGCGGTGGAAGTGCATCTCTGAATCACGGCCATTCATTGCCAGGTGTCGGCGTCGATAGCACCGGCCCCTTCGCGAGCAAGTCGAATCGTCGCACCGCCGCTCCCACACTGGATTGATGCCGTACTCAAAACCAGTGTGGGAGCGGGCTTGCTCGCGAATAGCAGCACCGCCGACCTCGGATCAGCCCTGCGGCCTTAACATCAACACCGCCAACGGCGGCAAATTCAGCACCAACGACAACGCCTGGCCATGGCTCGGCGTTTCCTCGGCAACCGCCCCGCCACTGTTGCCGTAGTTGGAACCGGCATAGATGGACGAGTCGCTGTTGAGCACCTCGTTCCACTGCCCGGCAAACGGCACCCCGACGCGATAAGCCTCGCGTGGCACGGGCGTAAAGTTGGCCACCACCAGCACTGGTTCGCCGTCCTTGCTCCAGCGCAACCACGCATAAACGCTGTTGATCGCGTCATCGCCGATCAGCCATTGGAAACCCTGCGGCACGTCGTCCTGCTCATGCAGCGCCGGCTCTTCGCGGTACAAGCGGTTGAGGTCGGCCACCAGCTTCTGCACCCCCTGGTGCTCGGGGTATTGCAACAGGTACCAGTCCAGTTGCTGGTCATGGTTCCACTCGCGCCACTGGCCGAACTCGCAGCCCATGAACAGCAGTTTCTTGCCCGGATGCGCCCACATGAAACTCAGGTAGGCCCGCAGGTTGGCGAATTTCTGCCAGCGGTCGCCGGGCATCTTGTCGATCAGCGAGTGTTTGCCGTGCACCACTTCATCGTGGGAGATCGGCAGGATGAAGCGCTCGGACCACGCATACACCAGGCCGAAACTCAGTTCGTTGTGGTGATGGGCGCGGTACACCGGGTCCTGCTGGATGTAATGCAGCGAGTCGTGCATCCAGCCCATGTTCCATTTGTAGGCAAAGCCCAGGCCGCCCTGTTGCGTGCCCTGGCTTACACCGGGCCATGCGGTGGATTCCTCGGCGATCACCAGCGCACCGGGCGCTTCGAGGGCCACCACGTCATTGAGGTGACGCAGGAAGTCGATGGCTTCCAGGTTCTCCCGCCCGCCATGGCGGTTGGGCACCCACTCGCCGGCCTTGCGCGAGTAGTCGCGGTAGAGCATCGAGGCCACTGCATCGACCCGCAGGCCGTCGACGTGGAAATGCTTGAGCCAGTGCAGCGCCGACGCCAGCATGTAACCATGCACTTCGGTGCGACCCAGGTTGTAGATCAGGGTGTCCCAGTCCTGATGGAAACCTTCCTGCGGGTTGCCGTACTCGTACAGCGCCGTGCCGTCGAACTGGGCCAGGCCGTGGGTATCGGTGGGGAAATGCGCCGGCACCCAATCGAGAATCACCCCGAGTTCGGCCTGGTGGCAGGCGTTGATGAACGCGGCGAACTCGTCCGGTGTGCCATACCGCGCACTCGGCGCGAATTGCGACAACAACTGATAACCCCACGAGCCGCCGAACGGGTGCTCCATGATCGGCATCAGTTCGATGTGGGTGAAACCGAGGTCTTTGACATAGGGAATCAGCCGCTCGGTCAACTCGGGCCAGGTGTACTGGCGGGCCACTTCGCCCAGATCGTCCAGCTCGCATTGCCACGAGCCGGCGTGCAATTCGTAGATCGACAACGGCGCCGTCACCTGCTGGCGGTCACCACGGGCCATCATCCAGTCTTGATCCTGCCAGTCGATGTTCAAGGGTGAAGCGACTTTCGAGGCGGTGTCCGGTGGCAGGCTGGTGGCCAACGCCACGGGATCGGCCTTCAACGGCAGGATGCCGTGGGCGCCGAGAATCTCGTATTTGTAGGTGTCCCCGGCTTGCAGGCGCGGGATGAACAATTCCCAGACGCCTGTGGGGTGACGCAGGCGCATCGGGTGCCGGCGCCCGTCCCAGACGTTGAAATCACCGACCACCGACACCCGCCGGGCATTTGGCGCCCACACGGCGAAACGCACGCCGTCGATGCCGTCTACGGTTTTCAGTTGCGCGCCCAGGCACCCGCTGAGGTCGCGGTGATTGCCTTCGGCAAACAGATACAAATCCATTTCACCCAACAACGGACCGAAGCTGTAAGGATCTTCTGCCGTTTGCTCGCCGCCGGCCCAACGGGTGCGCAGCAGATACGCTTGCGCACGTTCGAAATGCCCGACAAACAATCCCGGCGTCTCTGTGGCTTCCAGTTGGCCGAGCTCTTGTCCGGTATCCCTGGCCAGCACCTGCACACTCAAGGCACCCGGCAGATACGCGCGAATGAATTGCCCGCCAGCGCCATCAGCGTGGGGGCCAAGAATCGCAAAAGGATCGATATGCTCGGCGCGCACCAATGCGTCGATATCCCGCGCCCTGGGCAGCAGCGCTTCTTTGTGATGACCCTGTTCCTTGTTCGAGACACTCATGACTACTCTCCACCACGATCGGAAAAGGGTTTAAGCCCACTCAATAATCCATATAAACCGTGCAACGGCACGGGCAACCAGGCAGGGCGATTTTCCGCCTCATAAGCCACTTCATACGCCGCCTTCTCCAGACCGAACAACGCCAGCGCGGCATCCTCGCCTTCGGGATCTTGCCATGCATGGGCAAGACTAGCTGCCGCCAGCCGATAAGCGTCGACAAATGCTTGCCGCGCCTCGCTCAAGTAGCGATCGGTGACCCGCAAGCGCGCGGCATCGGCCGCTGCGGTGTTATCGACGCTCTGCACGTTGATCGCCATCGCCGCCGCATAGTCGAAGGACCGCAGCACGCCGCTGACATCCTTGTACGGGCTGTGTTTGCCCCGTCGTTCATGCAATGGCCGGGCCGGTTCGCCTTCGAAGTCGATCAGGTAGGCATCGCCCTTGATCACCAGCACCTGCCCCAGGTGCAGGTCGCCGTGCACACGAATGCGCAAGCCGCCCGCGGTCTTTTTGCCCAACGCCTGTACATGGCCGAGGATGGCTTTCTTGTTGTCCAGTAAACGGCCGACCAGGGTCTGGTCCGCCGGGTCAAGTTGATTTTTATGCTGCTTGAGCAAGTTCAGCGCGCGCTCGATTTGCGCCGCGACATCCTTGGCCGAGGCCAGCGCTTCCTTCTGCGTAGTGACCTGGGGCAAGAAGTCCGGGTTGGCACTCGGCGCCGCCAGCACCTGGTGCATTTCCCCCAGACGCTGACCAAGCATAGCGGCGAAATCTTTCAGTTCGCCGAGCGCGTTGTAATGCTGTTCCTGCTCGGACACGGCGTCGGCCAGTTCATCACGAAGCGCCCGTTCGAGGTTGTTCTGGGTCCATTCCCAGGCGTCGCCCTGATTGCTCAGGTAGCCTTGGGCGATCATCAGCAAATTATCTTCACCCGCCCCGTCCCGGCGCACCACGGCCCCCAGCAATGGTGAAATGTTGCTGAACCCGGCTTGCGTCAGGTACGCGCTCATTTCCAGCTCAGGGTGCACGCCGCAGGCGACCTTGCGGATCAGCTTCAGCACCAGGCTGTTGCCGATCACCACCGAGCTGTTGGACTGTTCGGCGGACAGGTAACGCACCGGCGACTCGGCATTGAGGCCGAGTTTTTCCAGTTCGGCGGTGGACTCGAAGCGAATGTCGCCATCGCTGGAGGCCAATACGGTGCCGGCCTGAATGCCCTGCAATACGGCATGCACAAAGGTGTCCAGGCTGAAGGCATCGGTGATCAGGCCGACCTGGCGCCCACGCCGTACCCGCGACAATGCCAATTGCTGCGGCAAGGGAGTACCGACCTGATCTTCCGAGATAAAACCGAACGGCAACTGGTAGCGGCTGCTCTGGCCACCGCTGGTGACATTGATCTCGCTGAACAGCACCGGGTGCTGCGGATCGCCGAATCGCACGCCATAGGCCAGTTCGACCTGTTCGATGGTGGCGTCCTTACCTGCGAACCAGCGGCGGTTCTGCAACCAGTTGGGCAGGATGCCTTGCACCAGCGTGGTGCGTGACGGCGCTTCGAGCAGTTCCTCCATGCGTTTTTTCAGTACCAGCGTGGTGAAGTCCGGCAGGCTCTGTGCAGGCTCCACGTGCCAGCTCGGCATCTGGTTTTCCGCGGCGAGGCCGAACCAGTAGAAGCCGTAAGGCGCCAGCGTCAGGAGGAAGTTCAGCTGGCCGATGGGGGGGAATGCGTTACCCCCGAGCATCTCCACCGGCACCATGCCGACGTAGGCCGACAGATCGAGCTCGGCGGCCTGGGCGCTGCGCGACACGTTGGCCACGCACAGGATGATTTCGTGCTTACCGTCCGCCCCGGTGTATTCACGGGTGTAGGCCAGAATCCGCCGGTTGCTCGGCGACAGCATCTTCAACGTACCACGCCCGAAGGCCTTGGATTGCTTGCGCACGGCGAGCATGCGCCGGGTCCAGTTCAATAGCGAATGCGGGTCGCCAGCCTGGGTTTCGACGTTGACCGACAGGTAGCCGTACTGCGGGTCCATGATCGGCGGCAGCACCAGACTCGCCGGGTCGGCTCGGGAGAAACCGCCGTTGCGGTCGATGGACCATTGCATGGGCGTGCGCACACCGTCGCGGTCGCCGAGGTAGATGTTGTCGCCCATGCCGATCTCATCGCCGTAATACAAGGTCGGCGTACCGGGCATGGACAGCAGCAGGCTGTTGAGCAGCTCGACCCGACGGCGGTCGCGTTCCATCAGCGGCGCCAGACGCCGGCGAATTCCCAGGTTGATCCGCGCCCGGCGGTCGGCGGCATAGTAATTCCACAGGTAATCGCGTTCCTTGTCGGTGACCATCTCCAGGGTCAGCTCATCGTGGTTGCGCAGGAAGATCGCCCATTGGCAGTTGGCGGGTATATCCGGGGTCTGGCGCAGAATGTCGGTAATCGGGAAACGATCTTCCTGGGCCAGCGCCATATACATGCGCGGCATCAACGGGAAGTGAAAGGCCATGTGGCATTCATCGCCGTTCAGGCCTTTCTTGTCGGTGTCGCCGAAGTACAGCTGAGTATCCTCCGGCCACTGATTGGCCTCGGCCAGCAACATGCGGTCGGGGTAGTTGGCGTCGATTTCCGCGCGGATCTTTTTCAGGACGTCGTGGGTTTCCGGCAAGTTCTCATTGTTGGTGCCGTCGCGCTCGATCAGGTAGGGAATCGCGTCCAGGCGCAAGCCGTCGATGCCCATGTCGAGCCAGTAACGCATCACCGACAGCACCGCTTTCATGACTTGCGGATTATCGAAGTTCAGGTCCGGTTGATGGGAGTAAAAACGGTGCCAGAAGTATTGGCCGGCGACCGGGTCCCAGGTCCAGTTGGACTTCTCTGTATCGAGAAAAATGATGCGGGTGCCATCGTATTTTTGATCGTCATCGGACCACACGTAGAAGTCCCGCGCCGCCGATCCGGGTTTGGCCTTGCGCGCTCGCTGGAACCACGGGTGCTGGTCGGAGGTGTGGTTGATGACCAGTTCGGTGATCACCCGCAGGCCGCGTTTGTGCGCCTCGGCAATGAAACGCCTGGCATCGGCCATGGTGCCGTAGTCGCTGTGTACGCCCCGGTATTCGGCGATGTCGTAGCCGTCATCGCGCCGTGGCGAGGGATAGAACGGCAACAGCCAGATGGTGTTGACGCCCAGGTCGGCGATGTAATCGAGCTTGGCGATGAGGCCGGGAAAGTCGCCAATCCCGTCGTTGTTGGAGTCGAAGTACGATTTGACGTGGACTTGATAGATCACCGCGTCCTTGTACCAGAGCGGGTCCTTGATGAACGTGGCTGCCTTGGGTTTCTTCGCCATGTGCAACTCCTGGTGAATTCGAAAGTTCCGCCGGGCTGGTCACTCGAGTCAAACGCAATGAGGTCTACGTGGGAGCGAGCTTGCTCGCGATGACAATTGAATATTCAATAAAGAGGTTGCCCACAAAATTGCTATCGCGAGCAAGCTCGCTCCCACAGGTTTTGCGTTTAAACAGTTATCCTCCAAATCCCGAACGGCTGGTAAGCCGGGTCGATCCGCATGAACTGCTGCTTGCCGTGCCAGGTCCAGCGATGACCATTCATCAAATCTTCGCCCTGGGTGCTGGCGTAGTCAGGCAAGCCCATGTCCCACAACGGCAACTCGAAGTTCGCTTCCTGCACGTTGTGCGGATCGAGACTGACCGCCACCAGAATGAAATTGCCCCCATCGGCGCTGCGCTTGCCGAAGTACAGGATGTTGTCGTTCCAGGCGTTGTAGACCTTCAGGCCCAGATGCGTGTGCAACGCCGGGTTCTGCCGTCGGATGCGGTTGAGCTGGGCGATCTCGGCAATGATGTTGCCCGGCGCGTTGAAGTCCCGCGGGCGGATCTCATACTTCTCGGAATCGAGGTATTCCTCCTTACCCGGTACCGGAGCCGACTCGCACAACTCGAAACCCGAATACATGCCCCACAGGCCCGAGCCCATGGTCGCCAGCACGGCGCGAATGAGAAACCCGGGACGCCCGGATTCGTGGAGGAACGCCGGGTTGATGTCCGGTGTATTGACGAAGAAATTCGGCCGGTAGCATTCTCGCCACGGCGACTCGTTGAGTTCGGTGAAGTAGGTCGCCAGTTCGGCCTTGGTGTTGCGCCAGGTGAAATAGGTGTAGCTCTGGGAGTAACCGACCTTGCCCAGGCGCGCCATCATTGCCGGGGTGGTAAAGGCTTCGGCGAGGAAGATCACCTCGGGGTACAGCGCCCGTACATCGGCGATCAGCCATTGCCAGAACGGCAACGGCTTGGTGTGCGGATTATCGACGCGAAAGATCTTCACGCCCTCCTCGACCCAGCCCACCACGATGTCGCGCAATTCCACCCACAGGCTCGGAATCGCCTCGGGGGCATAGAAGTCGACGTTGACGATGTCCTGGTATTTCTTCGGTGGGTTCTCGGCATATTTGATCGTACCGTCCGGCCGCCAGTTGAACCAGCCGGGGTGTTGCTTGAGCCACGGATGGTCCTGGGAACACTGGATGGCAAAATCCAGGGCGATTTCCAGGCCATGGGCCGCGGCGGCCGCCACCAGTCGGCGGAAGTCTTCGCGGGTACCCAATTGCGAGTGAATCGCCTCGTGCCCGCCTTCTTCGCCACCAATCGCATAGGGGCTGCCCGGATCATCGGGACCCGCCGTCAGCGAGTTGTTCGGGCCTTTGCGGTAGCTGCGCCCGATCGGGTGGATCGGCGGGAAATACAGCACATCGAAACCCATGTCCTGGATCATCGCCAGCCGCGTATGCACGTCATTGAAGGTGCCATGGCGCCTCGGGCTGTCGGTGATCGAGCGCGGGAACAATTCATACCAACTGGCGAACTGCGCCAGTTCGCGCTCGACATCCACCGGGTACTCCGGGCTCAGGCTCAGGTAGGCGCGATGATTGACGCGGGCCATGAGGTCGGCGCTACGCGGGTGCAAAAACAGTGCGACCTGCTCGGTTTCGAGCAGTCCTGACAGTTCATGGTGCAAGGCCGCCAGTTGCTCGCTGAGTAGCCCTTCGCTACGTTCGGCGGCCTGCTGGACATGAATCCGCCCTTCCTGCAATTCCAGACTGACGGGCACTGCCGCCGCATGCTTCTTTTCCAGCTCATGGCAAAAACTGGCGAACTGATCGATCCAGGCTTCGATACAGAACAGATAACGGCCCTGGCTGTCGACCCGGAACTGCCCTTGCCAGCCGTTATTGCCCAGGTCTTTCATGGCTGCGCTTTGCCAGGCGTCCTCGTCCTCGGCCCGCCAGCGCACGCGCACCGCCAGTTTGTCATGCCCGTCGGCGAAGACCTTGGCCGTCACCACCACGTCCTGCCCCACCACGGCCTTGACGGCGAATTGTCCGCCTTCAAGGATCGGCATGATGTTTTCAATGACGATACGCGGCAGCAACAACGCCTGCGACAGCGGCATGTGCGGGTTGTAGCTCAACTCAGTCGGTTTTTCAGCCGTCATCGAGCCTCTCTCCTTACGCCCCATGGACGCGCTTGTGTCTGGTCGCCACCCCGCCGGGCAATCCGCCCCGGGATGCACTCACTTAGGTTCCGAGCGACAGCCGCCGGGAAAGTTTCATCGGCAATTCCCGGAATCAAGTCCTTCGCGCCGCGGTCAACCCATCAGTCCACCTACTTAAGCACGACTCACGCCATGTGCCACCGGAGGCTTGAACAATGAACAATCCATTCCCGGCTGAAACCCCCGATCCCAACATCGACAACCCGGTGATCCCACCCAGCGATCCGCAACCGGTGCCCGAACAGGATCCGCCCGGCACGAACCCGCCACCAAGGGAAGATCCGCCAACGACGATGCCGCCGGTGATTGTGCCCCCTGAATGACGACAGTTGATCGCTCCCATACTGCCGGGGAACGATCTCATTGGTGATCCTTGTCGATCAGTTTCACAATCCCCGGCATCACACTGAACACTCCCAGCGCCAACAACGTACTGAACACCGCCGTCGCCTCCCGGCCCAGCCCGGCCGCGACGCCGATGGCGGCGGTCATCCACAGGCCGGCGGCGGTGGTCAGGCCCTTGACGTGCCCCTCATCGCCGTCGCGATTTTTCAGGATAGTGCCAGCCCCCAGGAAGCCGATCCCGGCAATCACGCCCTGCACCACCCGGCTCATGGCATCGGCCTGTGAGCCGGACATCTGCGGCACCAACACGAACAACGCCGCCCCCATCGCCACCAGCATGTGGGTGCGCACGCCGGCGGCCTTGCCCTGGTGTTCACGCTCGAACCCGAGAATTCCGCCCAGCACCGCGGCCATCAACAGGCGCACGGTCACTCGCGTCAATTGCGAGGCATCGCCGATGTCGGCGAACTCGCCTTGCAGCGTCACCCAGACTTCGTGCCACCAAGTGTTCATGGGATTGTCCTTGTGAGGGGCCATGGACGGTGGACCGCAGCGACCATTAATCAGTTGCACAGAACGATGACCGGCGGTTGCGGCCTGAAACTTTAGTTTCCACTGAAAAAAGGATCCCGTCATGACCGTACGCATCGAGAACCAGACCTGCTTTTTCACCACTGAAAATGGCGAACTCATTCGTCTGTGTCCCGACGTCACCATCATCACCGACGGTGCCATGGCCATGTCGGCAGTGGACATCGAAGGCGAGCGCATCTACATCACGGAAGCCGAGGCCGACGCCTTGACCGTCGCAGGCGCGGTGGATGGACGCCGGCACCTGAAAGCTACCGACAGTGGTTCGGTGATTTGACCGGGTTTGATCCGCACTTGCCGCCGCTGTTTTGCAAAGCCCCATGGACCCCGCAGCGTCGGCTGCTTCAAGTTGTCGCAGTCCGTGCAAACATGGCCATCTGATCCGCTTTTTAATGCAATACCTGAGTCTGTTATGCAAACAGATCGCCGCTCATAGTGCTCATGCCTGATGGAGGCTGATGAGCGAATGACCATGAGCGAAAGAATCCCCGTCCGAACCGTAGAAACATTCGAGCCTTCGCGCCCCAAGATGAAGGCCAAATCCAGCGACAACCTGATCCACACCCGCAGCTTCACCGGGCTATACCGCAACCTGCGCATCAGCGGCGCCGGTTTTCTGTTTGTGCTGTTTTTCGGCACCGTGTGGCTGAACTGGGGCGGCCGCCAGGCGGTGCTCTGGGATCTTTCGCAAAGCAAGTTCCATATCTTCGGCGCGACCTTCTGGCCACAGGATTTCATCCTGCTCTCGGCGTTGTTGATCATTGCCGCGTTCGGCCTGTTTGCGATCACCGTGTTCGCGGGCCGGGTCTGGTGCGGCTACACCTGCCCACAAAGTTCATGGACCTGGATCTTCATGTGGTGCGAGAAGATCACCGAAGGCGAACGCAACCAGCGGATCAAGTTGCAAGCCGCGCCGTGGGGCCTGAACAAGCTGATGCGCCGCGCGGCCAAGCACACCTTGTGGCTGGCCATCAGCCTGCTGACCGGCCTGACCTTCGTCGGCTACTTCACGCCGATCCGGCCGTTGGCCGAAGAGCTGCTGACCTTCCAGATGAGTGGCGTCAGCCTGTTCTGGGTGCTGTTTTTCACCGGCGCCACGTACATCAATGCCGGTTGGCTGCGTGAAGCGGTGTGCATGCACATGTGTCCCTACGCGCGGTTCCAGAGCGTGATGTTCGACAAGGACACCCTGACCATTTCCTACGACGTGGCCCGTGGCGAGAGTCGTGGCCCACGCAAGCGCGAAGTCAAACCGGCCGAGGTCGGGCTGGGTGATTGCATCGATTGCCAGCTGTGCGTACAGGTCTGCCCCACCGGCATCGATATCCGCGACGGCTTGCAGATGGAATGCATCGGTTGTGCGGCGTGCATCGACGCCTGTGACTCGATCATGGACAAAATGGGCTACGCCCCAGGGTTGATCAGCTACACCTCCGAGCATCAGTTGCAGGGTGGCAAGACACACCTGCTGCGCCCACGTCTTATCGGCTACACCGCCGTGCTGCTAGTGATGATCGCAGCCCTGGTGATGGCACTGGTGGAACGACCGATGGTGTCCCTTGATGTCAGCAAGGACCGGGGCCTGTTCCGCGAGAACAGCCAGGGGCAGATCGAAAACATCTACAGTCTGAAGGTGATCAACAAAACCCAGCAGCGTCAGGACTATCAATTGAGCCTGGTGGATGCCGATGATTTCCAGTTGCAGGGCAGGACCGAATTCAGCCTGGCGCCGGGCGAGATTGTCGATGTGCCGGTGTCGGTGGCGATGCTCACGGAGCGTCCGGCCAGCAGTTCACAGAGCATCGGCTTCAAGGTGGTCGACAGCGATGAGCCTGGCGTCTACAGCGTGGCGAAGAGCCGGTTTGTGGCGCCAATGAATCGCTGAGCCTTTAAGATGCTGACCTTGGTGAAGTGCAGTCTTGTTTTGGCAATGCAATCCACTGTGGCGAGGGGGCTTGCCACAATTAATCGAACCGACTCCATTGCGGGACACCGATGAAACGCTACGAAAAATTCGCCGACGACATCGCAGAACTGATCCGCTCCGGCGTCCTGGGTCCCGGTCAGCGGGTGCCGTCGGTGCGCTACGCCAGCCAGACCTACGGGGTCAGCCCGTCGACGGTGTTCCAGGCCTATTACCTGCTGGAGCGTCGCGGCCTGATCCGCGCTCGGCCGCGCTCCGGCTATTTCGTCAACGCCCACGCACCCCGGCCGTTTTCCGAGCCGGTGATCAGCAATGAGGTCAACGAGTCGACGGAAGTCGACGTCAGCGAACTGGTGTTTTCGGTGCTCGACTCGATCAAGGACCCGAACACCGTGCCCTTCGGCTCGGCGTTCCCCAGCCCGACGCTGTTTCCCCTGCAACGTTTGTCCCGCTCCCTGGCCAGCGCCAGCCGCGACATGGATCCGCGCATGGTGGTCACCGACATGTCGCCGGGCAACCCGCAACTGCGCCGGCAAATCGCCCTGCGCTACATGGTCGGCGGGCTGATGTTGCCGATGGAGGAACTGCTGATCACCAACGGCGCCCTCGAAGCCCTGAACCTTTGCCTGCAAGCGGTGACCGAACCCGGCGATCTGGTGGCCATCGAAGCCCCGGCGTTCTACGCCTGTCTGCAAGTACTCGAACGCCTGAAACTCAAGGCCGTGGAAATTCCCGTGCACCCGCGCGATGGCATCGACCTCGGCGTGCTCGAGCAAACCCTGGAGCGGCATCCGATCAAGGCCTGCTGGTGCATGACCAGTTTCCAGAACCCCATGGGCGCGACCCTGCCCGAGGCCAAGAAACAGCAGCTTGTGGAATTGTTGCGGCGCCACCAGGTGCCGCTGATCGAAGACGATGTCTACGCCGAACTCTATTACGGCCAGCAAGCACCGAAACCAGCCAAGGCCTTTGATACCGAAGGCCTGGTGATGCACTGTGGTTCATTCGCCAAGAGCCTGGCCCCTGGCTACCGCATCGGCTGGGTGGCTGCCGGGCGTTACGCACAGAAAATCGAACGGCTGAAACTCATGACTTCGCTGTGCGCCTCGATGCCGGCCCAGGCGGCAATCGCCGATTACCTGCAACACGGCGGCTACGACCGGCACCTGCGTAAATTGCGCCACGCCCTGGAAGACCAGCAAAGCGCCATGCTCGCCGCCATCGCCCGCTATTTCCCGACGCAGACGCGGGTCAGCCAACCGGCCGGCGGGTACTTTCTGTGGCTGGAATTACCACAGCAGATGGATTCGTTGAAATTGTTCCAGATGGCATTGGCGCAAGGCATCAGCATTGCACCGGGGCCGATCTTTTCACCGACCCAGCGCTTCAGGAATTGTATTCGGTTGAATTACGGCAGCCCGTGGACCGAGGACTCGGAGAAGGCGATGGAGACGTTGGGGCGGATTGTGCGGTCGTTCTGATAAGCAGGTGTCGCCAGGTCTATTGCCTTCGCGAGCAAGCCCACTCCCACAAGGAATCTCCGGTGTTCACAGACTTTGCGTACACCACGGAACCCTGTGGGAGCGGGCTTGCCCGCGAAGAGGCCAGCACTGACAACGCAAACCTCAGATCAACGCCCACCACCAAGATCAACAAAAGTCCCCGTCGCATAAGAAGCCTTGTCCGACAACAACCAGACAATCGCCTCCGCCACTTCATCCGGCCGGCCGCCCCGCGCCATCGGAATCGCCGATTCCAGCTTGCTGACCCGATCCGGATCGCCGCTCAAGGCATGGAAATCGGTATAGATATAACCCGGACGCACGGCGTTGACCCGAATCCCCTCACCCGCCACTTCCTTGGACAGGCCGATGGTGAAGGTGTCCAGCGCGCCTTTGGACGCTGCGTAATCCACGTACTCGTTGGGCGATCCCAAACGCGAGGCGACCGACGATACGTTGACGATGCTGCCACCCTGCCCGCCGTGCCTGGGCGACATGCGCAGGATCGCGTGCTTGGCACAGAGCATCGGCGCCAGGACGTTGGTTTTCATGATTTTGAGAATGCGGAACTCGGACATTTCGTCGACCCGGGACTTCTGCCCGACGGTGCCGGCGTTGTTCACCAGCGCGGTAACCCGCCCCAGCTCACTGTCCACCCGATTGAACAGCGCGATCACTTCGTCTTCGATGCTGACGTCGGCCCGTACCGCAATGGCTTGCGCACCGAGGGCGCGGACTTGCTCCAGCACGCCGAATGCAGACTGTTCGTCCGCCTGATAGTTGATGCAGATCCGATAGCCCTGCGCGGCGGCCAACAGAGCGGTGGCGGCACCGATGCCGCGGCTACCGCCGGTGATGACGATGACTTTGTCCATGCGAGCTTTCCCCCAATCAAAGCTTAAGCGGTCGGGGGCAAGAATAACCGCCATTGGCGGTTTTTGCATGGCTTCACATCGGCTGTCATGTCATCGACATCTCGCGCCTGGCACTGGCTTTCAACTGCTCGACCAACTGCTCCCCGCGATGGATTTCCACCATGAAACCTGCGGCCGGCAGCGGATGCCCCAACAGGTAACCCTGCAACGAATCGCAGCCGAGTTGAGTCAGGAAGTCCTGCTGCACGCCGGTTTCCACGCCTTCGGCGACGATGCGCAACCCCAGCGCCTGACCGAGGGCGACGATGGCCGAAACGATGGCGGCGTCATCGCTGTCGCGCTCCAGGTCCCGGACAAAACCGCGATCGATCTTCAGCTCGTTGGCCGGCAGGCGTTTGAGGTACATCAAGCTCGAATAGCCGGTACCAAAATCGTCGATGGACAGGTCGACACCCATTTCCGACAGTTCCTGCAGCACCGTCATGCTCGCATCGGCATCGCTCATGGCGGTGGTTTCGGTGATTTCCAGGGTCAGGCTGTTGGGTGGCAGGTGGTGCGTCGCCAGCGCCTTGGCGACACTCTGGACCAGCCCGGCATGGCAAAACTGAATGGCCGAAAGGTTCACCGCGATGCGCCAGTCGGTGTAGCCCAGCACGTACCACTCGCGCATCTGACGGCAGGCTTCGTTGAGCACCCACTCGCCGATCGGAATGATCAGCCCGGTTTTTTCCGCCAGCTCGATGAATTTGTCCGGCAACAGCATTCCTTGAGTCGGGTGTTCCCAGCGCAACAAGGCCTCGGCGCCCACCGGCCGGCCATTGGCGGCGTCGAACTTGGGCTGGTAATGCAGGCTGAACTCCTGCTGTTCCACGGCATTGCGCAGATCCTGCAGCAATTGCAGCTGCTTGCGGGCGTTGTTGTTCATCGAGACATCGAAAAAGCTGTAGCCGTTTTTACCCGCGCCCTTGGCGTGGTACATCGCCGCGTCGGCGTTCATCAGCAGTTCGTGGGCGGACTGCCCGTTACCCGGGTAGAGCGCGATGCCGACACTGGCGGAAATGTGCAAATCATGTTCGGCAACCCGGAACGCGCGCGCGATCAACCCGACCTGACGGGCCGCCAGGTTCAAGGCGTCGTTCTGTTCGCTCAATTGCACCAGCAACACGAACTCATCGCCGCCGATCCGTGCCAGGGTGTCCTGGCTGCGCAAGTCTTCGCGCAGGCGCAGGGCCACTTCGCGCAACAACAGATCACCCATGTGGTGGCCGAAGGCATCGTTGACCGGTTTGAAGCCGTCCAGGTCGATGAACATCAGGGCAAAGCACCCCCCTTCTTCCCGGACCCGCGACATGGCCTGATCGATTCGATCGGCGAGCAAGGTCCGGTTCGGCAACCCGGTGAGGGTGTCATGCAGGGCCAATTGGGTCAGTTCACGGTTGGCCTCGGTCAGCGACTGGGCCAGGCTCGCGGTGCGAGCCTCCAGGCGTGCATCGAGGATCGAGGTCAGCAGGGCAATGCTTAGCACCGCCAACGTGGTGATCAGCACCAGGTTGTCCAGGCCATTGCCGCTCAATCCATTGACCGCCGCGCCACAAAAACTGCCGTCGGCAAAGCGTGCGGCGGCCATCCCGGTGTAGTGCATGCCGACGATGGCGATACCCATGATCACGGCGGCGCCACCACGGATCAGACGGACATAAGGCGTGTGCTGGCGCAGATGGAAAGCGATCCACAATGCTGCGCCCGAAGCACCGACAGCGATCAGCAGCGAGGCGCCGAACAGCGTCGGGTCATAGTCGATGCCCGGTTGCATGCGCATGGCGGCCATGCCGGTGTAGTGCATCGCGCTGATGCCGGCGCCCATGACCAACGCGCCAAAGGCCAGTTGCCAGGCCGGCAATTGCGGCTGGCTGACCAGCCACAGCGCAAAACCGCTGGAGAGCACGCCGATCAGCAACGACAACAGGGTGATGGTGCCGTCGTACCCCAGGTCGATCGGCAACTTGAACGCGAGCATGCCGATAAAGTGCATCGACCAGATGCCGATGCCCATGGCAACGGCCCCGCCCGCAGTCCACAAATGCACGGCGCGGCCTTTGGCGGTGGCAATGCGTCCGGTCAGGTCGAGTGCAGTGTATGAGGCGAGAATCGCTACACAGAGCGAAATGATGACCAGGGTGGGGGAATAGCTGCCGATGAGCATGGAGACTTCTCGCGAAAGCCCCCTTGTTAATGGCTTTTATTCTCGGGTGGGGGCAAATGCGGCGATTGTACTGATTCCAAATGAGAACGCACTCACAAAATGAGCAAAGGGCCATCAGTCCGATGAAACGCTTGTTTTAAGGTTTTACATTAACTTGCTTCAAGCTGCCGGCACCTGACAAAACCTGTGGGAGCGAGCTTGCTCGCGATAGCGGTGGGTCAGGCAACATCCATGCTGAATGTGACGCAGCCATCGCGAGCAAGCTCGCTCCCACAGGGATTGCAGCTACGCTATCGGTTTTCGCTCACCTCAAGCTGCCCGTCCCAGCCACCCCCCAACGCGGCAATCAACTGCACACTGGCTATCAGGCGGCTTTGCAACAGGTCCAGGTTGCTGCGTTCATTGTTCAGCGCCGCCGCCTGGGTCACCACCACATCGATGTACGCGATCAAACCGGCCTTGTACTGGTTCTGGGTCAGGCGCAACGATTCACGGGCGGCATCCAGTGCCTGTTGGCGCACGACGGCTTCATCCTCAAGCACCTTGAGCTGCACCAGGTAGTTTTCCACTTCGCGGAATCCGTCCAGTACGGTCTGGCGGTACTTGGCCACCGTTTCGTCATAGGCCGCTTCACTGCGGTCGACTTCCGCCGAGCGCTGGCCACCGTCGAACAGGGTCATGGCCAATTGCGGTCCGACCGACCAGAAGCGGTTCGGCAGGCTGAACAAGTCTTTCGAGGTACTGCTGCTGTAACCACCGTTCAAGCTCAGGGTCAGGTCCGGGTAATAGGCAGCCTTGGCCACACCGATGTTGGCGTTGGCGGCCATCACCGAGCGCTCGGCCGAAGCGATGTCCGGGCGACGCTCCAGCAACTGCGAAGGCAGCGCCAGCGGTACTTGCGGCAATTGCGGGATGTCCTGGCTTTGCGCCAGGCTGAACTCGGCCGGCGGCAGGCCGATCAGCACAGCGATGGCGTTCTCGAACTGGGCGCGTTGCCAGATCAGGTCGATCATATCGGCTTCGGTGCTTTTGAGCTGTGTCTGGGCCTGGGCCACCGCGTCCTTGCCCGATACGCCTGCGCGGTACTGGTTTTCGGTCATCTTCAACGAACGCTGATATGCCTCGACCGTGTCCTGGAGCAAGCGTTTCTGGCCATCGATCACGCGCAGTTGCAGGTAATTCTGCACCAGCTCCGACTGTTGACTCAGGCGCATGGCCGCCAGATCGGCAAAGCTTGCCTGGGCATTGGCGGTATCGGCTTCGAGGCCTCGGCGCAGCTTGCCCCATACGTCCGCTTCCCAACTGACGCCCGCCTGGGCCGAGTACGTGTCGCGAATACCGCTGGACGAACTGCTCAGGCTGGAGCTGCTGCTGCCGGTGCCCTGGCTTGAACGGTTCTTGCTGACGTTCAGGTCCACCGTCGGGAAAAACGCCCCGCGTGCACTGCGCACCAGGGCCTGGGCCTGGCGGTACTGCGCTTCGGACTGGGCGACGGTCTGGTTGGCGCTGTTGAGTTTTTCGATCAGGTCGTTGAGTTGCCGGTCGCCATACAACTCCCACCACGCGCCACGCGCCAGGGCATCGCTCGGGTTGGCCTGACGCCAGCCCTCCGCTGCCTTGTACTGCGCAGGCTCGGCGGTTTGCGGGCGCTGGTAATCCGGGCCGACGGCGCAGGCACTGAGCATCGCCACGCACAGTGACAGGCTCAACAGGCGCGAGCCTCGAGCCGTGATCAGCGGTGCAGCCAGGTTGAAAAGCGAACGGTCAGTCATAGCGGAGTTTCCAGAGCAACATCAGTACGCACCCCGCGCCATTTATTGAAGCGATGGCGCAGGTTGTCGAGATAGAGGTAAACCACCGGGGTGGTGTAAAGCGTCAGTACCTGGCTGAAGATCAGCCCGCCGATGATGGTCAGGCCCAGCGGCTGGCGCATTTCCGCCCCTTCGGCGCGGCTCAGCAGCAACGGCAAGGCACCGAGGATCGCCGCCAGGGTGGTCATCAGGATAGGTCGCAAACGTTGCAGGCAGGCGCTGCGGATCGATTCCAGCGGTGCCATGCCCTGGTTTCGTTCCAGTTGCAACGCCAGGTCGATCATCAGGATCGCGTTTTTCTTCACCACGCCGATCAGCAGAAACAGCCCCAGCAACGAAATCAGGCTGAACTCGCCGCCCAGCGCATAGATCGACAGCAACGCGCCGACCCCGGCCGACGGCAGGGTCGAGAGAATCGTCAGCGGGTGAATGTAGCTTTCGTACAGCACACCCAAGACCAGATACACCGCCACCAGCGCCCCCAGAATCATCCACGGCTGACTTTTTTGGGTCGCCGCGAAAGCGTTGGCTGTGCCGGCCATTTTCGCGATCACGTCTTCCGGCAGGCCGACCTTGGCAATCGCCCGCTCGATGGCGGCACCGCCCTGCTCCACGGTCACGCCTTCGGCCATGTCGAAGGCAATGCTCTCCGAAGCAAACTGGCCTTCGTGGCTGACCCGGTCGTTTTCCAGGCTGTTTTCGTAATGGGCGATGGTCGACAGCGGGATTCGCGCGCCGTCAGCGGTGATCACCTGGACTTGCGTGAGGGTGATCGGGTCCTGGGCGTATTTCGGATTGACCTCCATCACCACCTGGTACTGGTTAAGACTGTCGTAGATGGTCGAAATCTGCCGCTGACTGTAGGCGTTGTTCAGCACCGCCGTGACCATGTCCATGTCGACACCCAGACGCTTGGCCTGGTCACGGTCGACGATCAGGGTCACTTGGCGGGCGCCCCGGCCTTCCCGCGCATCGATCGCCGTCAGCTCCGGCAAGGCCCTGAGCGCGGTGACGACTTTCGGATACCACTCGCGCAATGCCCCCAGATCCCCGCTCTGCAGGATGTACGAGTATTGCGAGGTGGTCTGCTCACGGCCACCACCGAATTGCAGGTCCTGGTCCGCCATGAGCATCAGTTGTGCCCCGGGAACCTTGGGCATTTCCTTGCGCAGGCGTTCAATGACTTTCTGCGCGGAAATGCTGCGCTCCTTGATCGGCTTGAGGCGCACCAGCATGAAGGCGTTGTTGGTGCCGTTATTGCCGCCAATGAACCCGGCGACGCTTTCTACCGCCTCATCCTTCAACACCGCCCGGCGGAAAATCTCCATCTTCGGCTGCATCACACTGAACGACAGGCCGTCGTCGCCGCGCACGAAACCGATCAGCTGACCGGTATCTTGCTGTGGTAAAAATGTTTTAGGAACAACAATATACAACGCAATATTCACACCGATTGTCACGAACAGGCTGAGCAAGGTCAGGCGCTTGTGGCGCAGTACCCAGTCGAGGCTGGTGGCGTATTTGCCGACCATCCAGTCGTTGGTCCGCCGGCTCCAGCGTTGCAGGCGGTTCTCCTGCCCCGGCGTGTGCGGCTTGAGCCAGCGAGCGCAGAGCATCGGGGTCAGGGTCAACGACACCACCAGCGAGACCACGATGGCCGCCGCCAGGGTGATGGAGAATTCGCGGAACAGGCTTTCGATGATCCCGCCCATGAACAGGATCGACAGGAACACCGCCACCAGCGACACGTTCATCGACAGCAAGGTAAAACCGACTTCCTGGGCGCCGAGGTACGCGGCCCTCATCGGCCGCACGCCTTCGTCGATGTGCCGGGAAATGTTCTCCAGCACCACGATGGCATCGTCCACCACCAGCCCGGTGGCCAGGATCAGCGCCATCAGCGACAGGTTGTTCAGCGAAAAACCGTAGAGGTACATCACGGCAAAGGTACCGACCAGCGACACCGGCACCGCCAGGGTCGGGATCAGCGAGGCACGGAAGTTACCGAGGAACAGGAATACCACCAGGATCACCAGCGCCACGGCGATCAGCAGGGTCATTTCCGCCTCGTGCAGCGTGGCCTTGATCACCGGCGAGCGGTCCATGGCCAGGTTCAGCTTGACGCTGGCCGGCAGCACCGCCTGCAACGCCGGCAGCTGGGCCTTGATCTCGTTGACCGTCTCGATGATGTTCGCACCGGCCTGGCGATTGATCACCAGCAGCACTGCCGCGTCGTCGTTGAAGAAACCGCTGTTGTAACGGTCCTCGACGCCATCGCTGACCTTGGCCACATCCTTCAGGCGCAGGGCCGCGCCACCGTTGTAGTGGATGATCAGCGACTCGTAGTCCTTGGCTTTTTCCAGCTGATCGTTGGCCTGGACCTGCCACAGCCGCTGATCGTCTTCCACCGAGCCCTTGGGCCGGCGCACGTTGGCATTGGCGATGGTGTTGCGCACATCGTCCAGGGCCACGCCGTACTGGTTCAATGACTGCGGTTCAAGCTCGATACGTACCGCCGGCAACGAACTGCCGCCGATCTGCACCTCGCCGACGCCCTGCACCTGGGACAGGCTCTGGGACAGGATGGTCGATGCCAGGTCATAGAGCTGGCCTTTTTCCAGCACGTCCGACGTCAGCGACAGCACCATGATCGGCGCCTGGGACGGGTTGACCTTCTTGTAGGTCGGCATGCTGCGCATCCCGCTCGGCAGCAGGGTGCGCGAGGCGTTGATCGCTGCCTGCACTTCCCGCGCCGCGCCGTTGATGTCGCGGTCCAGGTCGAATTGCAGGATCACCCGGGTCGAACCCTGGCTGGACCGGCTGCTCATGGTGTTGACCCCGGCAATGCTGCCGAAGGAGC
Source organism: Pseudomonas sp. BF-R-24 (assembly GCF_019947335.1). Taxonomy (NCBI): domain Bacteria; kingdom Pseudomonadati; phylum Pseudomonadota; class Gammaproteobacteria; order Pseudomonadales; family Pseudomonadaceae; genus Pseudomonas; species Pseudomonas sp. BF-R-24. Next base: position 70,261 of record NZ_JAGYGG010000009.1, on the reverse strand, counting down.
GCTCCAAAGGCGTGGCCACGGTCGACGCCATCACCTCGGGGCTGGCCCCGGGCAGGCTGGCCTGGACCACGATCACCGGAAAGTCCATTTGCGGCAGCGGCGACACGGGCAGCAAACCGAAGCTCACGCCGCCCAGCAGCATGATCGCCAGGCTCAGCAGCATGGTCGCGACCGGGCGCTTGATGAAAGGGCCGGAAAGGTTCATCGATGATTGCCCCCCGCACCAACCCACGAGCCCTGCTGCCCCCCTGTGGGAGCGGGCTTGCTCGCGAAGAGGGCCTTGCATTCAACATCCCTGTCGACTGACCGGACGCCTTCGCGAGCAAGCCCGCTCCCACAGGTTCTGCGGGGCGTCATACCGTCGCCTCCTGAGCGTCGGACTTGCCAAAACGCCGACCGAGACGGTCGAAGTACAGGTAGATCACAGGCGTGGTGAACAGCGTCAGAATCTGGCTCAGCAACAGGCCGCCGACCATCACCAGACCCAGCGGTTGGCGCAGTTCCGCGCCGGAACCGGTGGCCAGCATCAACGGCACGGCGCCGAACAAAGCCGCCAGGGTGGTCATCAGGATCGGCCGGAAACGCAGCAATGCCGCCTGATAGATCGCCGTCTGCGGGTCCATGCCCTGGTTGCGCTCGGCGTCGAGGGCGAAGTCGATCATCATGATCGCGTTCTTCTTCACGATTCCGATCAACAGGATGATGCCGATGATCGCGATCATGCCCAGGTCGTTGCCGCTGAGGATCAACGCCAGCAAGGCGCCCACCGCCGCCGAAGGCAAAGTCGAAAGAATGGTGATCGGGTGGATGTAGCTCTCGTAGAGCACACCCAGCACGATGTACATGGTCACCACCGCCGCCAGGATCAGCAGCAAGGTGCTCGACAACGAAGCCTGGAACGCCTGCGCCGCGCCCTGGAACTGGGTCTGCACGCCAATCGGCATGCCGATGTCCTTCTGCACCTGCTCGATGATCTCGACCGCATGCCCCAGCGCCACGCCGGGCGCGAGGTTGAAGGACATCATCACCGCCGGGAACTGGCCGATGTGGGTGATCGCCAGTTGCGCCTGACGCTCCTCGACATGCGCCAGGCTGGACAGGCGCACCTGACCGCCATCGATGGTCTTGACGTGAATCTGCTCCAGCGCCTGCGGGCCGATCTTCTCCCCTGACTGCGATTGCAGCACCACGCGGTACTGACTGGCCTGGGTGTAGATCGTGGAAATCTGCCGCTGACCAAAGGCGTCGTACAGCGCGTCGGTGATGTTCGACACCGACACACCGACCCGCGACGCCGCATCGCGGTCAATCACCAGGTAGACCTGCAAGCCCTTGTCCTGCAAATCGCTGGCGACGTCGGTCAATTCCGGCCGGTCGGCCAAGGCCTCGACCAGACGCCCGCTCCACAGGCTCAGCAGCTCCGAGTCCGGCGACGACATGCTGAACTGGTACTGCGTGCGGCTGACCCGGTCTTCGATGGTCAGGTCCTGCACCGGCTGCATGAACAGGCGGATGCCGACCAGTTTGTCCAGTTCCGGTTGCAGGCGGGCAATCACCTGCATGGCGCTCAGGTCGCGGTCGTTGTGCGACTTGAGGTTGATCAGCAACCGGCCGCTGTTGAGGGTCGAGTTGTCGCCGTCCACGCCAATGTAGGAGGACAGGCTCTCGACCGCCGGGTCGGCCAGGATGACCTTGGCCAGTTCCTGCTGGCGCTCGCTCATGGCGGCGAAGGAAATCGATTGCGGCGCTTCGGAAATGCCCTGGATGACGCCGGTGTCCTGCACCGGGAAGAAGCCCTTGGGCACCACCATGTACAGCAATACCGTCAGCGCCAAGGTGCCAATGGCCACCATCAAGGTCAGCGGCTGGTGCTTGAGCACCCACTGCAACTTGCGCCCGTAGGCGGCGATCATCCAGTCGATGAACGCTCCGCTGGCACGGTAGAAGCGGCCCTGCTCTGCTTCCTTGGGTTCACGCTTGAGCAACCGCGCGCACATCATCGGCGTCAGGGTCAGGGAAACGACCAGGGAAATCAGGATCGCTACCGCCAGCGTAATAGCAAATTCGCGGAACAACCGCCCGACCACGTCCGCCATGAACAGCAGCGGGATCAGCACGGCGATCAGCGACAACGTCAGGGAGATCAGGGTGAAACCGATCTGTTTGGCGCCCTTGAGCGCCGCGTTCAGCGGGCTGTCGCCCTCCTCGATGAAACGCGAAATGTTCTCCAGCATGACGATCGCATCGTCCACCACGAAACCGGTGGCGATGGTCAGGGCCATCAGGGTCAGGTTATTGACCGAGAACCCAGCCAGGTACATCACGCCGAACGTACCGATCAGCGACAGCGGCACGGCCACCGACGGAATGATCGTGGCGCTGGCGCGACGCAGGAACAGGAAGGTGACCATGACCACCAGGGCGATGGCGATCAGCAATTCGTGCTGCACGTCCTTGACCGAGGCGCGGATGGTCTGGGTGCGGTCGGTCAGCACCACCACGTCGAGGCCGGCCGGCAGGTTGTCGGTGATGCTCGGCAGCAGGGCCTTGATCCGGTCCACCACCTCGATCACGTTGGCGCCGGGCTGACGCTGGATGTTCAGCAGCACGGCCTGGTTCTCATTGGCCCACGCCGCGAGCCGCTCGTTCTCGGCGCCGTCGACGATCTCCGCCACGTCCTTGAGCCGCAACGGCGCGCCGTTGGCGTAGGCCAGGATCAGGTTGGCGTAGTCCTTGGGCGACGTCAGTTGATCGTTGGCATCGAGCATCGAGACCCGGGTCGGGCCGTCGAAGTTGCCTTTGGGCTGGTTGACGTTGGAGGCGCCGATCAGCGTGCGCACATCCGACAGGTTCAGGCCGTTGGCCGCCAAAGCCTCGGGATTGACCTTGATCCGCACGGCCTGGCGTTGACCACCGGCAATGCTGACCATGCCGACGCCGCTGATCTGGGCAATCTTCTGCGCCATGCGCGTATCGACCAGATCGTTGAGCTTGGGCAACAACATGGTCTTGGAAGTGATGGCCAAGGTCAGCACCGGCGTATCGGCCGGGTTGACCTTGTTGTACACCGGCGGTGCCGGCAGGTCCTTGGGCAACAGGTTGGTCGCGGCGTTGATCGCCGCCTGCACTTGCTGCTCGGCCACATCCATGTTGATGTCGAGGCTGAACCGCAGGGTCAGCACCGACGCGCCGCCGGAACTGGTGGACGCCATTTGCGTCAAGCCGGGCATCTGCCCGAACTGCCGCTCAAGTGGCGCGGTCACCGCGCTGGTCATGACATCCGGACTGGCGCCGGGGTACAAGGTCATGACGCGAATGGTCGGGTAATCGACCTGGGGCAACGCCGACACCGGCAGCAACCGGTAGGCGATGACGCCGGCCAGGATAATCGCCAGCATGCTCAGCGTGGTGGCTACCGGGCGAAGGATGAACAGCCGCGAGAGATTCATGCGCCGCCCTTTTTCGCCTTGTCGGTGGTCGCAGGCTCAGCCGCGTTGACCGCCGATTTGCCTTGCAGGTGTTCGGTCGGCGTGGTCGGCACGTCCTGGCTGTCGTTGACCACCTCCACATCGCTGCCGTCTTTCAGGCGGTCAGTGCCTTCCAGTACGACCCGATCGCCCGCCGACAGTCCTTCGGTGACCACAGTGTTCAGGCCGTCGCTGGCGCCGACTTTCAACTGACGGATCTTGACCTTCTTGTCACCGTCCAGGACATAGGCGAACGTGCCGTTGGTGCCGAACTGGATCGCGGCGGAAGGCGCCAGTACCACGTCTTTGAGGGTGTCGGCCAACAGGCGCACATTGACGAACTGGTTGGGGAACAGCGACTGATCGCGGTTCTCGTAACGGGCCTTGAATTTCAGCGTGCCGGTGGTGACATCGATCTGGTTGTCCAGGCTCTGCAGCACGCCCGTGGCTTGCAGTTTGGTATCACCGCGGTCCCAGGCTTCAGCCGGCAGTTTGGCGCCGCTGCGATAACGGGCCAGCACGGTGTCGAGGCTGTTTTCCGGCAGGGTGAAGGCCACGCTGATCGGTTGGGTCTGGGTGATGATCGCCAATGCGGTAGTGTCATTGGCCGCTACCAGGTTGCCGACGTCCAGTTGACGCAGGCCGACGCGACCGGTGATCGGGGCGCGGATCCTGGTGAATTCGAGGTTGAGCCTGGCGTCGTTGACCGCCGCCTGATTGGTCTTGACCGTGCCCTGGAACTGACCGACCAGCGCTTCGGCGGTGTCCAGGGTCTGCTTGGCAATACTGTCTTCGCGGTACAGGCCGCGATAACGCTCGACGTCGACCTGGGCGTTTTTCAGCTGCGCCTGATTCTGCAGCAAGGTGCCCTCGGCCTGAAGCAAGGCATTCTGGTAAGGGCGCGGGTCGATTTCGACGAGCATGTCGCCGGCCTTGACCATCTGCCCTTCTTCGAAATAGATCTTGACCAACTCACCGCCAACGCGACTGCGGACATTGATGGTGTTGAGCGCCGTGACCGTGCCCAACGCCTTGAAATACAGCGGGAAGTCACCGGTGACTGCCGGAGCCACTCGCACCGGCACCGGCCCGGACGCGCCACCGAATCCCGGGCGCATCCCGCCCGACCTGCCGGTATGCCCGGCGACGGCTTTCTGCCCCGTAGCCTCTTTGGGTGCAGCGCTGCCGGGCCAGAATTTCCAGCACAGGCCAGCGATGACCAACAGGACAAGCAGGCCGAACAGCCAGCGACGAGGACTACGGGAAGCGGAGGATTGCATTGAGTGATCAACCATTGGGCGCGTGGGCTTTTTTACATGAGGCTGAACGATAAGCACTGGCGGGTTTTAAGCAAAGCGCCTTTACCGGCAATTTACCTTCGGCTTACGTAACAGGAGAATTATCCAAGACACTGAAACACAAATGAAAACGGCCTGGACAGGGCCAGGCCGTTAAACATTGTAAAGCCCGGCTTATTTCAGAACAGCAAGTGCCGCGTCATAGTTCGGCTCGTCAGCGATTTCGCCAACCAGTTCGCTGTGCAGCACGTTGTCGTTTTCGTCCAGAACCACGACGGCACGAGCGGTCAAGCCTTTGAGCGGGCCGTCGGCGATGGCCACGCCGTAGTTCTGGATGAACTCGACACCACGCAGGGTCGACAGGTTCTGTACGTTTTCCAGGCCTTCGGCACCGCAGAAACGGGCCTGGGCGAACGGCAGGTCAGCGGAGATGCACAGCACGACAGTGTTGTCGACGCTGCTGGCCTTGGCGTTGAACTGGCGCACGGAGGTGGCGCAGGTCGGGGTATCAACGCTTGGGAAGATGTTCAGCACTTTGCGCTTGCCGGCAAAGTCCTTCAGGGTGACGTCGGACAGATTGCCGGCAACCAGGGAAAAGGCTGGCGCCTTGGAACCGGCTTGTGGCAGTTGGCCGTTGACTTGAACCGGGTTGCCTTTGAGAGTGACTTGAGCCATGAACGGAGTCCTTCTGAACGTTGTGGTGGAGAATTTTGACGAGGCCGAAGTTAACCACGAAATTGTCCGACGACCTATGGTCAAACATAAATTGTCATGTATCAGAGCACAAAATTGGATACACGTGCCCTCCCATACACCACAAGACCCTGTGGGAGCGGGCTTGCTCGCGAATACGGCAGCACATTCAGCATCGCCGGGACTGACAGATCGCTTTCGCGAGCAAGTCGGATCGCCGCACCGCCGCTCCCACAGGGACAGCGGTGTTACTTGAGCAACCGCAACATATTGCGATGGCGCGCCTCGAAAATCCGTCGCATATAGCCATTGACCAGCAACCACTCCACCGGCGCGCCGCCAATCGCCGAATACGTCACCCGGTCGGTGTATAGCGTACCGCCCTCTCCCGCTGCGACCCGATGTTCATGACGAAAGGCGCGCATCGGCCCGTTGAGCATTTCGTCGATGAAATGCCACTCACCGACCTCACGGATCACCACCGTCCAGTTCGACGGAAGAACATTGAACATCCAGTGCCTGAAACGAAACTGTCGACCTGCCTCGATGTGCAGGTTATTCAGGTCGATATCGCCCAGCGGTGTGATGCGTTCGGGGAAGATTTTCGGAAAGTTCACGCCTTCGAGGCAGAAGTCGAGGACTTGCCCAGGCGAGCGATTGGGGATGAGGGTCGTGAGTTCCAGGACAGGCATGAGCAGTGGCAATCCATTGGCCGAGGGACCCGCAGGCTACCATCACACCAAAGCCCCATGCATCCCCTTGGGGGTATCACTAAAACTTGTTGCAGTTTTTTGTTAGAGGGTTGTCGATTCAGACGCTGATCATTCGACTATCAAGTAACTCACTTACCCCCCAATGGAGAAAAGCCATGCGATTCATGATCATCATCAAGGCCAGCCAGGATTCCGAAGCCGGCGTGATGCCCAGCCAGGAACTGTTGACCGCCATGGGTAACTACAATGAAGAACTGGTCAAGGCCGGCATCATGCTCGCGGGCGAAGGCCTGCACCCGAGCAGCAAAGGCGCTCGTATAAAGTTTTCAGGTGACAAACGCACGGTGATCGACGGCCCCTTCATCGAAACCAAGGAACTGATTGCCGGTTTCTGGTTGTGGAAAGTGAAGTCCAAAGAAGAAGCCATCGAATGGGTCAAGCGCTGCCCCAACCCGATGCCGGGCACCGAGGCCGAGATCGAGATTCGCCAGGTGTTTGAAGCGGAAGATTTTGGTGCAGAGTTCACACCGGAACTGCGCGAGCAGGAACAGCGGGTTTGGGAACAGGCGAAGAAGAACTGAGGTTGACTGAACCGGCTATTGCTTGAGTTTCCTGTGGGAGCGAGCCTGCTCGCGAAGAGGTCGTCATATCCAACGCATATATTGACTGACAGGCCGCCTTCGCGAGCAGGCTCGCTCCTGCATCGGCTAGATAGCTACTTAACTTGTTTGGGCAAACGCTTGATCCGTATTAACTTTTTAGTACACGAAATTCACGAGAAACCGCCCACAAAACGAAAGAATTAATCCTTCCTACTGGTTAACCCGCGGTTAACTGCTAAGTTCATCTGACGAGTCCTACAGGCTTGATCGGAAAGGGATTACGCAGTTACGGCCAGATTCAGGGGCCGTCTGCCCAATCAGCCACCAGGGAACGGGGGGATTAATGTCTAAGAATTTGCGGAAGTACGCCTTTGTATGGGTGACTTCATTCGCACCTGCTTTTTGTGCTCACGCGGATAACGCCGAGACCGCCAACAAAAGCAACAACCCGCTGAACCTGGCACCCGGTATAAACCTGCAGGATTACTACACACCCAAGCTGTTCGATACCAACGCTCACACCAATGATGCGCTGCTGCGCGGCGCCCTTCCGATGGCAGCCAATGACGTCATAGGCGTCCCGCAGTTGCTGCGCGTCACGCTCCCCGTCAGCACCCGACCCGATCCGCACAACGGCTACAGCACCGGCATCGGCGACCTGAACGTATTCGACATTTTCCTGCTCAAGACCGAAGGCGTGCAGCTGGGCATCGGCCCGCAAATCACTGCGCCGACCGCCGAGCAGGATGAACTGGGAACCGGCAAATGGCAGGCCGGCCTGTCCGCCATCGCCATCGACTCCTCGCCGCGCGGACTCCTCGGCGCACTGGTGCAATACCAGAGTTCGTTCGCCGGTGATCACGACCGCCCTCACGTGGAATCTGCGACCTTCCAGCCGTTCATCATCCACAACCTGGAAAAGGGCTGGTACCTGCGTTCCACCGGCACCTGGACATTCGATCTGAAAAACGACACGCACTACATCCCCATCGGTTTGGGTGGCGGCAAAGCGTGGAAATCCGGCACCAATATCATTAACGCCTTTGTTGAACCGCAATGGACCGTGGATCACAAAGGCAAAGGCCTGCCGCAGTTCACGCTGTACGCAGGGATCAACGTGACCTTCGGCAAATAAGGATTCTCTCTATATGCACGGTGCCATTCGCGCAGCCGGTTTCAGCCTGATGACCATGTTCGTCAGTTGCGGGGTCGGTGCCCAGGACCTGGACACCCGTATCGGCAAAATCGCCATGGAGGGCGAACTGCCGACCCATGAATCCATTGCCAGACTGTATGCCGAACTGGATTTCCAGCAAGCGACTCAGAGTTACCTCTGGGCGTTGCCGCTGGTGTCTTACGCGCAATGGCAGGAAGAGTTCCGCGACAAGCTGGGCGCCCGCAGCGGCGACCTGATGGTGCTCAACAGTTACGAGGACAAGCTCGGCGTGATCACCGCCAATGCCACCACGCCATACATCCTCGGCTTCGTCGACCTCAACGAAACCGGGCCGCTGGTGATCGAACTGCCACCCGGCCCGACTGCCGGCGGTATTGGTGATTTCTGGCAACGGGCGATCATCGACATGGGCCAGACCGGTCCGGACAAAGGCAAGGGCGGCAAGTACCTGGTACTGCCACCGGGCGCCGAGCCGCCGGCCGATGCCGGTAAATATTACCTGGCCAAGTCGGAAACCATGAACGTGCTGGTAGGTTTCCGTGTGCTCGACCCGGACCCGGCCAAAGGCAAGGCACTGGTCGAGCAATTCAAGATGCACCCGTACGCCAAAGGCGTCGAGCCGACCAAGACCAAACTGCTCTCCCCCGCAGGCAAAGCCTGGTCCGGCACCCAGCCGCGAGGCCTCGCATACTGGGAACGCTTGCACCAGATCATCCAGAAGGAACCGGTCAACGAGCGCGACCGTTTCTACATGGCCATGCTCGCCAGCCTTGGGATCGAGAAGGACAAGCCGTTCAATCCCACCGAAGCCCAGCGCAATGCCCTGGAACAAGGCGCGCAGGTCGGTGAGCTGATCGCCAAGGCCAATACTTTCGCCAAGCGTTTCCCCGGTGCCCAGTACTGGCCGGACCGGCAGTGGGACACCGTGCTGAACATCGCCGAGCCATCACAGCGCGTCGCCTACTATGACCAGCTGTGGGAACGTAGCGCCTGGTTTTACGAGGCAGTGACCAACACCAAAGGCATGGTTTCGAAAACCCCGGGGCTGGGCCAGACCTATCTCGGTGCCTACACCGACGCCAAGGGCAACTGGCTCGACGGCGGCAAGAGCTATCGGCTGCACGTCGGCGCCAACCCGCCGGCCAAGCAGTTCTGGTCGATGACCGTGTACGACATCGCCAGCCGCTGCCTGATCGACAACCCGCAGCGCAAGGCCGATTTGTCGTCCCGTCAAGATCTGAAAAAGAACGCCGATGGCTCGGTGGACCTGTACTTCGGTCCGACCGCGCCACAAGGTTTCGAGAGCAATTGGGTGCAAACCCTGCCGGGCAAACACTGGTTCAGCTACTTCCGCCTGTATGCCCCGACCGAAGCCTATTTCGACAAGAGCTGGAAACTCGACGACATCACGGCCGTTGAATGACGCCCGGAAATTCACCAAGGAAGTACGATGAATAACCGCAATTTGCTGCTGACCGGCCTGACCCTTGCCCTGAGTACCAGTGCCTGGGCCGACTTCACCGCCACCCCGGAAGAAGCCCGGGGCATCGCCAGGGAAGCCTATCTGTACGGCTTCCCGGTGGTAGAGATGTACAAGACGCTCTACACCCAGGCCGTGGACAGGAAGAGCCCGAACTTCAAGGCGCCGTTCAACCAGATCGGCAACACGGCCAAGGCTTTCACCGCCAGGGACACCGCGTTCGTCACGCCGAATGCCGACACGCCCTACTCCTTCGTCTGGATGGATTTGCGTGCCGAGCCGGTGGTACTGACCCTGCCGGCCATCGAAGAACACCGCTACTACTCGGTGCAGCTGATTGATGCCTACACGCAGAACTTTGCGTACCTGGGCACCCGCAGTACCGGCAACAACGGCGGCCACTTCATGGTCGCCGGGCCCAACTGGCAGGGCCAGCAACCGCTGAACATCGACCGTTTGCTACGCAGTGAAAGCAACATTGCCTATGCGCTGTATCGCACCCAGCTGTTCGATGAAAAGGACCTGGCCAAGGTCAGGCAGATCCAGAAGGGTTACAAGGTTGAAAGCCTGAGCCATTACGATAAACGCAAAGCCCCGCCTGCCGCGCCGAAGATCGACTGGCCAAAACCCACGCCGACCATGAGCGAAACCCCGGACCTGTTCCGTTACCTTAACTTCATGCTGTCGTTCGCTCCGGCCCAGGATGTCGAGAAGGACCTGCTTGCGCGATTCGCCAAAATCGGTGTCGAAGCCGGCAAGCCGTTCAAGCTGACCGACCTCAGCGCCGAGCAACGCAAAGCGCTGGAAGACGGCATCAGCGATGCCAAGGCTGAGTTTGCCGAGTTCAAGAAGACCAAAGTCGATACCCACGTGGTCAGCAGCGACGATCTGTTCGGCACCCGCGATCACCTCAAGGGTAATTATCTGTACCGCTATGCTGGCGCCAACATGGGGATCTTCGGCAACTCCGCCGAAGAGGCCAACTACATCGGTTATTTCGTCGACAAGGACGGCAAGCCGGTCGATGCGTCGAAAACCGACTACACCCTGCACTTCGACAAGGGCGCTCTGCCCCCGGCCGATGCGTTCTGGTCGCTGACCATGTACGACGGCAAGAACAAATTGCTGGTGGCCAACCCGCTCAATCGCTACCTGATCAACTCGCGCATGCTGCCCGACCTCAAGCTCGATGCCGACGGCGGCCTGACCCTGTACGTGCAGCACAAGGCACCGGCCAAAGACCTGCAAAGCAACTGGCTACCAGCCCCGGGTGGTCCGTTCTACGGGATTTTGCGTTTGTATCTGCCAAAACCGGAAGTCACCAACGGCCAATGGCACATGCCGTTGCTGACTCCTGTCACCCCAAAACAATAAACGGAGTCAGGCATGTTCAGGCCTCTCGTAGTGCGCCCCTTGTTGGCGCTGTGCATGGTCAGCGGTAGTCCATTGGTACTGGCGGCCGAGGGTGGTGTCGGTCGCCCCATCACCGGGCAGCAAGTGTTTTCCAACGCAGGGATCGTGCCCCCGGAGCCGGGTTGGGTCATGTCCCTGACCAGCATCTGGTACGACGGCGAACTCAAGGGCAGCGCTCAAGTGCCCATCGTGGGTGCCATCAGTACCGGGCTGGACATGAAGGTTTCCTACACCATGGCCAACTTCACCCATGTCTGGGACACCGGCAAGGGTCCCTGGAACTATGCCTCGGCCATAGGCGTGCCAGTGCAGTACACCGACATCACCGCCAACGTGACTGGCCCCCGTGGCCGTACCCTGGGCACCTCCGACACTGGCACCCAGTTCGCCGACATGCTGGTGACCCCGATCGCGGCCGGTTACCACTTCGACGAACTCAACCACATCTCGCTCTCGCTGCCGATCTACGTGCCGACAGGCGCCTACAACGTCGATCGCCTGGCCAACCCCGGGCAGAACAATTACACCTTCATGCCTACCGTGGCGTTCACCCACCTGGATGGCAAGGGCGGCGAATTCACCCTGTCGAGCGGCCTGGAGTTCTACACCGAAAACGACGCCACGGATTATCGCAACGGCAACATTTTCACCCTCGATGCACTGTGGACCCATGGATTCGGCAACGGCTGGAACGCCGGCATGGTGGCAGGCTATATCCAGCAGGTCACCGATGACTCCGGATCCGGCGCAACCAGTGGCTTTCGCGGGCGCTCCGTGGGCGCTGGCCCGACAGTGGGCTGGACCGGCAAGTTCGCCGACGCCCAGGCCAATATCAGTGCTCGCTGGGTCCCGGAGTTCGATACCAAGAACCGGCCTGAAGGCAATGGTTTCAGCGTCAACATGACCCTGGCGTTTTTCTAGGAGACCCCATGACCGCACTCAACGACCTCAACGCCCTGCAAGCCAGCATCGCCGAAGCCGTGCTCGGCCAGGATCAGGTCATTCGACAAATCCTTGTGGGCCTGCTGGCCAACGGTCATCTGCTGCTGGAAAGCCTGCCCGGCCTGGCCAAGACCCGCACGGTGAAAGCATTGGCCAAACACCTGGACGCGAAGATGAGCCGCATTCAGTTCACCCCGGATTTGCTGCCGTCGGACATCACCGGCGCCGAGGTGCTGCATCAGGTCGAAGGCAAGAACGAAATCCGCTTCCAGCCCGGCCCGCTGTTCGGCAACCTGATTCTCGCCGACGAAATCAACCGTGCGCCGGCCAAGGTCCAGGCGGCGTTGCTCGAAGCCATGGAAGAACGCCAGATCACCGTGGCCGGCAACAGCCATGCGCTGCCGGAACTGTTCATTGTGGTAGCGACTCAGAACCCGATCGAACAGGAAGGCACGTACCCGCTGCCGGAAGCGCAGATGGACCGCTTCCTGATGAAAGTGTTGCTCGATTACCCGAGCGCGGAAAACGAAAGCCAGGTGCTGCGTCTGCTGCGCGAAGAAGAACAGGCCCTCGGCGCCAGGACCGCTGCGGTGCAGGGATTCTCGTTGTCTCAGGACGTGGTGTTCGCCGCGCGCCGAGAAGTCAGTGCCGTGCACGTCTCCCCGGCCATCGACCGTTACCTGATCGACCTGATCAACGCCACTCGCCACCCTGTCGATTACGACGCCGACCTCGGGCGCTGGATCAGCATCGGCGCCAGCCCTCGCGGCGGCATCGGTCTGGACCGCTGCGCCCGGGCGGACGCCTGGTTGCAGGGTCAGGATTTCGTTTCTCCGGACAACGTCCGCGCCGTGGTGCACCCGGTGCTGCGCCATCGTCTGCAACTGAGCTACGACGCGGTGGCCGATGGTGTAAGCGCCGATCAGGTGCTCGACCGTCTGCTCGATAAAGTGGCGATTCCTGCGTGAACACCGACGGCCTGGTGTATGTCTCTCTGGCGCAGTTGATGGCCCTGGAGTTCAAGGCCCGTGACCTGAGTTTTCTGGCGCGTCAGCCCCAGGGCAGCATCCTGGCTGGCAACCACGCTTCGCGTTTGCGTGGCCGGGGCCTGAACTTCGATGAACTGCGGCGCTATCAGCCGGGGGACGATTTGCGTCACCTCGACTGGCGCGCGTCCCTGCGCACCGGCAAACCGGTGGTACGGACATTCACCGAAGAGCGCGACCGCCCGGCGCTGATCCTCGTCGACCAGCGCATGTCGATGTTCTTTGGTTCGCAACGCAGCTTCAAATCCGCGGTCGCCGCCGAGCTCGGCGCCCTGGCGGCGTGGATGGTGTTCAACGCCGGCGACCGCGTCGGTGGACTGGTCTTCAACGATCAACGCATCGACAGCATCGCCCCGCTGCGCAGCCGCAAACGGATCGAAGCGCTGTGCAGCCGCATCACCCAGCAGAACCAGGCGCTCAATGCCGCCAACCCGGACGCCGAGGGCGAAGACCAGCTCGACAAAGTCCTGCAGCATTGCCTGGCCGTGGCCGGTCACGATCACCTGATCTGCATCGTCAGCGACTTCGCCGGGGCCGGCGAACGCACCTTGCAACTGATGCGGCAACTGGCGGCGCACAACGATGTAATTGCCATGCAGGTGTATGACCCGCTGGCGCTTAACCTGCCGAAAAACGGCCGCGTGCTGGTCACCCAGGGGCAATTGCAGGTGGAGCTGGCGGTGGATCGGCAACAGGTGCACCAGCCGCTTGGGGATTTTCTCAGCGGGCGGCTCAAGGATGTCGCGACTTTGCTGCGCCGCAGCCAGGTGCCACTGATGATGTTCAGCACCGCCACAGAGCCCCACGAACAACTGCGCGCCGAACTGGGCAAGCTTACCGGAGGGCGCCGATGAACCCCGCTATCCCGAGCATCGACCAACTCAAGGAAATGGCGCTGCCGGTGCCGGTCAGTTATGCACCGCAAACCTGGGGGTGGTGGGCGTTGCTGGCGTTGTTGATCGTTACGCTGGTGGTGACCGGCGCGCGGCGCTACCGGCAATGGCGGCGCGATCGCTATCGGCGCGAGGCGTTGGTGCGGCTGGAGGAATTGCAGCAGCGCAGCAATGACCTGAGCGCGTTGCGTGAGCTTCCTGAGTTGCTCAAGCGCGTGGCCCTTTCCATGCCCTCCGCATCCCCTGTGGGAGCGGGCTTGCTCGCGAAGAGGGCCTTAAACGCAACATCCATGTCGACTGACCGGACGCATTCGCGAGCAAGCCCGCTCCCACAGGGCAATCCAGCGGGGTTGGGGAAAGAGGACTGGCAGGCATTTTTGCAGCGGCACAGTAAACAGCCGCTACCCGTCGACTTCAGCCAACAACTGTCGCTGCTGGCCTACGCCCCCGACGCAACATTGCGGGCCATGCCCAATGAACAGCGCCAACAGCTGTTCAGCACCTGCAAAACCTGGGTGGAGCGTCATCATGTGGCAGCTTGATTACCCCTGGCTGCTGATCCTGCTGCCGCTGCCGTGGTTCGGCTATCGCTACCTGTCCGACTACCGCGAAGCGCGCAGCGCCGTGCGTGTACCGTTTTTCGGGGCGATGAGCCGCGCCGTCGGCCAGGCACCGAGCCAGGCCGGCACCCGCAGCAACGGCTGGCAATTGCTCCTGAATCTGCTGGTCTGGACGCTGCTGCTGGTGGCGGCGAGTCGGCCGGTGTTGGTGGAAAAGCCCATCGAGCGCCAGCAGCCGGTGCGGGACCTGATGCTGGCCATCGACATTTCCCAGTCGATGGAAACCACCGATTTCACCGATGCCAACGGCCAGAAAATCAATCGCCTGGCCGCAGTCAAGGAAGTGGTGCACGGGTTCATCGACAAACGTAAAGACGATCGAATCGGACTGATCGTGTTCGGCACAGGTGCCTATCCACAGGCACCGCTGACCCTAGACCACGCCAGCCTGTCGCTACTTCTGGACGACACCGGCATCGGCATGGCCGGCCCCAACACCGCCATCGGCGACGCCATCGGCCTGAGCCTGAAACTGCTGGCCCAGGCCCACGAGCAGGAAAAAGTGCTGATCCTGCTCACTGACGGCAATGACACCAGCAGCGCCATTACCCCGGATCACGCGGCCGCCATGGCCGCGGCCAAAGGCGTGGTGATTCACACCATCGGCATCGGCGACCCGACTGCCGAGGGCGAAGCCAGGGTCAACCTGCAAGGCTTGCAGGACATTGCCCAAGCCACGGGCGGGCGTTTCTTCCGCGCCGAAGACCGCAACGCCCTGGATCAGGTCTACAGCACTCTGGACAAACTCACCCCGCATCAGGTGAAAACCCTCAGCCACCAGCCCAAACGCGAACTGTTCTGGTGGCCGCTGGGCGCTGCCATTGCCCTGCTGGCGCTTTATCACCTCGGCGCCCTGCTGCTTCCACGGCTGATGCTCGCCCGTCAACGGCAGGAAGCCTGACATGGACATCAACCTCAGCGACTTCCATTTCCTGCGCCCACTGTGGCTGTTGCTCGCGGTGTTCGGCGCATTGCTGCCATTGCTGTGGCGGCGCAACCAGGACCTGCAACGGCGCTTGCGCAGCAACATCGCCGCGCACCTGCTGCCGCATCTGCTGATCACCCCGCAGGACCGGCAACGTCTGCGTCCCGTGCATCTGGTATGTGCGCTGCTGGTACTGGGCGCCATCGCCGCCGCCGGGCCGACCTGGGAACAGGATCGGCCGGACTTTCTGGAAAACCGTGCGCCGCTGATCATTGCCATCGACCTGTCGCCCTCCATGGACGCCAGCGACGTTCCACCCAGTCGCCTGGAAGCGGTCAAGCACAAGCTCCACGACTTGATCCAGCGCCGCGCCGGTTCGCGCAATGCCTTGATTGCCTACGCCGGCAGCGCGCATCTGGTGTTGCCCGCCACCGACGACCCGGCGCTGCTCGATACGTTCATTCAGGCCCTGAGCACCGACCTGATCAGCAAACCGGGGAAAAATGTCAGCGCGGTCATCGATCAGGCCAAGCGCCTGCTCGCCGCCGAGAAAACGCCCGGCACCCTGCTGTTGATCACCGATGGCGCCGACATCTCGGCACTGGCCGGGCTGGACAAGCAACTGGCAGACAGTGCGCTGCAAGTGCTGATATTGGTGGCCGGCAGCAGCGACGGCGGGATCATCCGCGATGCCAGCGGCCAGCCACGCACCGACAGCGACGGTCGCCCGCAACTCGGCAGCTTCGATCAGGACGCCCTCAAGCAGCTTGCCTCAACGCTGGACGCCCCGCTGGGCAGCCTGACCCTCAACGATGACGATCTGGACTGGATCGAACTGCACGCCGAGCAGCACTTCCAGGCAGCCAGTGACGAGCAGCGCGAATTGCACTGGAAAGACGCCGGTTACTGGCTGTGCTGGCCGCTGTTGTTGCTCGCCTTCTTCAGCGTACGCAGGGGCTGGAGCCTGAACTGGATGGCTGGATTCCTGCTGGTGGTGGGCCTGGGCCTGCAACCGGTGCCGGCACAGGCCAACGCGCTGACCGATGCCTTTTTCACCCGTGACCAGCAAGGTCGCTGGGCCTTTGAACATGAGCACTACCCTCAGGCGGCGGCACTGTTTGTCGATCCGTACTGGAAAGGCGTGGCCGCCTACAACGCCGCCGATTTCGACCTGGCTCTGGCCAGCTTCGCTCGGCTCGATACACCGCAGGCGTATTTCTACCTGGGCAACATCTACGTGCGCCGGTTCAAGTTCGATCAGGCCATCGCGTCCTACACCCAGGCGCTGAAATTGCAACCGCAGTTCCCGGAAGCCACGGCCAACCTGGCCCTGGCCATTGCCTTGCAGAAAGACACCGAAAGCGCCGAGAAAAACACGCCTGAGGTCAAACCCGACGAAATCAAGATGGACAAGGCGCCGGGTAAAGGCCAAAGCAAAAAGGTGGAAACCCAGCAAGCGGCCTCGGATGAGCAATGGTTGCAGAACCTCACCACATCGCCGGCGAAATTCCTCAAGCAGAAATTCAGCTTGCAGGATCAGGCGGGGGCCAAGCCATGAGCGTTATTCGGCAAGACCGCGTCGCGGCATTCGCGAGCAAGCCCGCTCCCACAGGGGGCTTGTGGTGTCCTTGTGGGAGCGGGCTTGCTCGCGAAAGGGCCCGACCATTCGCCACAAAACTCGGCGCCCTGCTCATTAGCCTGATCAGCCTCAACACATTCGCCGCCGACCCTCAGTTGAAAGTCCAGGCCAGCCTGCAACCCGCCGACCCCGTCATGGTCGGCAGCCTGGTCAAGTTGCAACTCGATGTCTTCACCGACTCCTGGTTCACCAACGCCCCCACCCTTCCCGACCTGAAACTGCCCGGCGCATTGGTGATGCCACCGGACGGCCATGCCCAGCACATCAACCAGACCTTCGACGGCCAGTCCTTCAGCGGCATGCGCTACAGCTACCTGATCACCCCGAACCTGGCCCAAGGCTACGACATTCCGGCGCTGACGGTACAAGCCACACCGGGTCAGGCCAGCCACGAACTCAGCGCCCAAAGCCAGCCTTTGCACTTCAACGCCGCGCAACCACCGGGGTTCCAGCCCGGTGAGGCGGTGCTGGTGGCTCAAGGGCTGCGGTTTACCCAGAAGACCGTCAATTCGGCCACGCCGCTGAAGGTCGGCGACAGCATCACCCGGGAACTGACCTTGCAGGCCGATGGTGCCCTGGCCATGTCACTGCCGACACCGACGCAGGATGTCATCAAGGGCCTGAGCCGCTACCCGAAAGCACCGCAGATCCGCAATCTGGATGACGGTCGCGGCAACTTCAATGGCGGCCAGCGCATCGACAGCGTGACTTATCGAATCGACACCGAAGGCCACTACAGCCTGCCATCCGTCGAAATCAAATGGTGGGATGCCAGCAGCCAGCAAACCCGTACGGCCACGGTGCCTGCCGTGACCTTCGACGCGGTGGCCAACAGCGCCTACAAGCCGGTGTTTTCCATTACCGAAGACCTGAAAAAACTCGGCCAGCAGAATCGCCTGCACCTTTCCGGGCACTGGTTCGGACTATTGACACTGGTGTTGGCGGTAATGGCACTCGGCTGGTTCAGTCGCCCGCTCGTACACCGCACGCACCTCAAGTGGCAAGCCCGACGCCGCGCCCGACATGCCGCCTGGCTGGAGTCCGCCGACTACGCGTGGCGGCAGATCCCGCCGCAGATCGAAGGCAAACCGGTGCAACTCAGCGCCCTGTACCTGTGGACCCGACGCAGCCGCCGGGGCCTGAAACTGACCGGCCTCGGCCCACGCCTGCAAACCTTCCTGCGCGCCTGTTATAGCCGCGAACCGGACAAAGACCAGGCGCTGCGCCAAATCAGGGAATCCTTGTCTACGCTGCATAGTCAGGCCGAGCGTAACAGGGAATCAGTCGCACCTGCCCTGCGCCCACTCAACCCGGTTCACGAGAAGGAATTCCCATGACAAATCCGATGACGTTTCGCCACCCGGGCTTCAAGTTTTTGCTGACCCTGGCCTTGAGCCTGCCGCTGCTGGTCCAGGCAGCCGAGCCACTGCCCTCCTGGAACGACGGTCCGTCGAAAAAGCAGATCATCGAGTTCGTGCAGACGGTCACCGATCAAAACAGCAAGGACTTCGTCAAACCCGAGGACCGCATTGCCGTGTTCGACAACGACGGCACCTTGTGGAGCGAGCAACCGATGTACTTCGAGTTGCTGTTCGCCCTGGAAGAAGTCAAACGCACCGCGCCGCAGCACCCGGAATGGAAAACCACCCAGCCGTTCCAGGCCGTGCTGGAAAACGATCACAAGGCACTGGCCGCCAGCGGCATGGAGGGCCTGCTGAAGATCTTCGGTGCGACCCACACCGGCATGACCACCGAAGCGTTCGATGACTATGCCAAGACCTGGCTGAGTCAGGCCAGGCATCCGAAAACCGGCAAGCCGTACACCGAAATGATCTTCCAGCCGATGCTTGAGATGCTCGACTACCTGCGCGGCAAAGACTTCAAGACCTACATCGTCTCCGGTGGCGACACCGGGTTCATGAGAGCCTTCGCCGAGAAGGTCTATGGGGTACCGCCCGAGCAGGTTATCGGCACGACCTTCGTTACCACCTTTGAATACAAGGATGGCAAGGCGTCGATCCTGCGCACGCCGAAACTGGCCCACAACGACGATGGCCCGGGCAAACCGGAAAGCATCGACGCGGTGATCGGTCGTCGGCCAATCCTCGCCTTCGGCAACTCCGACGGCGACTTGCAAATGCTCCAGTGGACCGCCGCCGGTCCCGGCAAACGTTTCATGGGCCTGGTGCATCACACCGACGCCAAGCGCGAATGGGCATACGACCGGCAGTCGCAGATCGGTCGTCTGGACAAGGCCCTGGACGAAGCAAACAAGCGTGGCTGGACGGTCGTCGACATGGCGTCCGAATGGCGTCGGATCTACCCGTTCGATGCCGCCACTTCCGAGCAAGTGCAATAAAAAGACGTTACGCAGGACCGCAATGAACGTTTGTCGCAGCACGCGACGCAAGTGAGCATAAGGAGCCAGTCAGATGACTCGCATACGTAAGTGGATACCGAAACTCGCCTTGGTGGCGACTACGGTCATGGCGTTTTCGGCAACCGCCGGGGCCGCTGAGAAACCCAACATTCTCGTGATCTTCGGCGACGATATCGGCCAGACCAACATCAGCGCCTATTCCATGGGTGTGGTCGGCTACAAGACTCCGAACATCGACCGCATCGCCAAAGAAGGCATGATGTTCACCGACTATTACGCGGAGAACAGCTGCACCGCCGGCCGGTCGTCGTTCATCACTGGCCAGACACCTTTGCGTACCGGCTTGTCGAAAGTCGGCATCCCGGGTGCTCCGGTGGGTTTGCAAAAGCGTGACATCACCATTGCCCAGGCGCTGAAGTCCCAGGGCTATGCGACCGGCCAGTTCGGCAAGAACCACTTGGGCGACAAGGATGAATACCTGCCGACCAACCATGGTTTCGACGAGTTCTTCGGCAACCTGTACCACCTTAACGCCGAAGAAGAACCTGAGCGTCCGTACTGGCCAAAAGACGATGCCGAGTTCCTCAAAGCCAACACCCCGCGAGGCGTGATCCACAGCTTCGCCGATGGCAAGATCGAAGACACCGGCGCGCTGACCACCAAGCGCATGGAAACCATCGACGACGAAACCACTGCGGCGGCGCAGGCATTCATCGAGAAGCAGGCCAAGGCGGACAAGCCGTTCTTCGTCTGGATGAACACCACACGCATGCACTTGTTCACCCACGTGCGCGAGTCGATGAAGGGTCAGAGCGGCATGCCCGGCAACGATTACGCCGATGGCATGATCGAGCACGACGGTGACGTCGGCAAACTGCTGAAAACCCTCGATGACCTGAAAATCACCGACAACACCATCGTCGTCTACACCACCGACAACGGGCCGAACCAGTTCTCCTGGCCGGACGCGGCGACCACGCCGTTCCGCAACGAGAAAAACTCTAACTGGGAAGGTGCCTATCGCGTGCCGGCAATCGTTCGCTGGCCGGGCAAGATCAAGGCCGGTGAGGTGTCCAACGAGATGTTCTCGGGCATGGACTGGTTCCCGACCTTGCTGGCCGCCGCTGGCGATGCCGACGTGAAAACCAAGCTGCTCAAGGGTTGGGCACCGACTTCCGGCGGCACCAACTTCAAGGTGCATCTGGACGGTTACAACCAACTGCCGTACCTGACCGGCCAGGCGCCCAAGGGTGAGCGCAAGGAGTTCTACTACTTCAACGATGACGGCGTGCTGGTGTCGATGCGTTTCGACAACTGGAAAGCCGTGTTCTGCGAACAGCGCGCACCCGGCGGCTTCAAGGTCTGGAGCGAACCCTTCGTATGCTTGCGCGTACCGAAGATCTTCAACCTGCGGATGGACCCGTATGAACGTGCCGACGTGGTTTCCGATCAGTATTACGATTGGCAAACCAAAAACGTCTACCTGGCCGGTCAAGCGGTACAAAAGTCTGCCGGATTCCTGCAAACGTTCATTGAATACCCGCCGAGCCAGAAACCGGCCAGCTTCAGCATTGACCAGATCCGTGCTGCGGTAGATGCCAAAATCGCTGAAAAAATGAAAGCTGCACAGTAAGACCGCTGGACCACCGCTCGCCCTAATCGGCGAGCGGACTTTTTTGACTTGGGACCGCGTCGGCCCCAATCGCGGGCAAGCCCGCTCCCACAGGGATTTTGTCGTACCGAAGATCCAGTGTGGGAGTGGGCATGCCCGCGATGAGGCCCGCACAGTCGCAGTTTTCTTGAATTGCAAAGGCAATCCGCAATGACCTCACGTGTCGCCAGCAAATCGTCGGCCATACCTGCCCCGCAAGTCGCCTCCCCGGCGCTGTTGATCCCCGCCCTGCTGCTGTTTGTCTCCGGCGCCGCGGCGCTGGTGTATCAGGTACTGTGGATCAAGCAGTTGTCGTTGGTCGTAGGCGTCGAGGTCTATGCCATCACCACCGGGATCAGCGCGTTCTTTGCCGGGTTGGCCCTGGGTGGCTTGCTGTTCGGGCGCTGGGCGGACCGGATGCAGCAACCGGTTGTGCTGTACGCCGGGCTGGAAGTGCTGGTGGCCGTGCTCGGTGTCGCTGCGACCTTTGCCATGAGCCTGGCGGCCAGCCCGTTTGCCTGGCTGGAAGCACACGTGGGCTTGCTGGCCTGGGTGCTGCCGTTCGCGCTGGTGGGTATTCCTGCCCTGTTGATGGGCGGCACCCTGCCGGTGCTGGTTCGCTCCCTGGCCACTGACCCGCAACACCTGGGCAAGGCCGGCGGGCAGCTGTATGCGGCGAACACCGCCGGAGCCATCGCCGGCACCCTGCTCGCCGCGTTCGTGCTGATTGCCACCCTCGGTGTGCGCGGCAGCGCGCTGGCCGCCGCCATGCTGAACCTGCTGGCCGCCGCAGGGGCCTTGTGGTTCCAGCGCCAGCGCGGGGTACCCGTCGATGCCCCGGTGAAACATCACACTGAAAAAGCCCCCGACCGCCTGGCCCTGTGGCTGTACTCCATTGCCGGTGGCGTAGCCCTGGGCTACGAAGTGGTGTGGTCACAATCGATCGTGCAATTCATGAGCACCCGCACCTACGCCTTTGCCGTGGTGCTGGCGACTTACCTCACCGGCTTGTTCCTGGGCAGCATGCTGCTGGCCCGTCGGGTCGATCGCCTGCGCGATCCCTGGGGAGTGTTCGGCGTGCTGATTGCCGCAGCCGGCGCGATTGCCTTGCTGGAAGTGGCGTTGCTCGGACGCTGGCTGGTGCTCGCCCAGACCCTGGCCGAATCCTGGGTATTGTCATTGGGCGGCAGTGAACTGGCTGGCATGAGCACGCGGTTTGCGGTGGCTGCCTTGAGCATCGTGTTTGTGCCGACCCTGTTGCTGGGAGCTGCGTTCCCCTTGGCCCTGCGCTTGAGCGTCGGCGGCGAACAGGTGGGGCGCCATGTCGGCGAAGTCGTCGCGTTCAACACCCTTGGCGGGATTGTCGGCGTGATGCTCTGCGGCTTTGTCCTGATCCCGATGCTGGGTCTGGTACGGACCCTGGGCCTGCTGGCGCTGATTGCCGCCGGTATCGCGTACCTCGCCGTGCGCAAGGGCCATGGTGTGAAGAAAGGCCGGCGTCAGGCGGTGGTTGCCATTGGCCTGGTGTCCCTGGCGCTCGCCGTGTTCACGCCGGTCAGCAAGCTCGCCAGCCTGCTGCCGGGCGCGCGCAATGGCACGCTGACGTTCTACGAAGAAGGCCGTGGCGGCACCGTCGCCGTGGTCACCCAGGGCAAGGGAGAAAGGGCATTCCAGCGTTTGTACATTCAGGGCGTGTCCAATACCGGTGACGCCATGCCGTCCCTGCGCTACATGCGGATCCAGGCGCTGCTGCCCCTGCTGATCCACAACGGTGAGCCGCGCTCGGCACTGGTGATCGGGTTCGGTACCGGCATCACCGCGGGCGCCCTGACCCGCTATCCCGGCCTGGAACATCGCGTGGTTGCCGAACTGCTGCCTTCGGTGGTCAAGGCAGCCCCCTTGTTCAAAGGCAATTTCAACGCCGCGACCGATCCGGGGGTCGATGTGCGCTTGCGTGACGGTCGCCAGGAACTGCTGCGCAATCCGCAGCGCTACGACCTGATTACTCTCGAGCCACCACCCCCCTCCGCTGCCGGCGTGGTCAACCTGTATTCCCGGGACTTCTACCAACTGGCCGCCAGCCGTTTGCACAAACAAGGCCTGGTCGCCCAATGGCTGCCGCTACCGACGCAGAACATCGACGACTCGCGCTCACTGGTGCGCAGCTTCCTCGACGTGTTCCCGTACGCGACCCTGTGGACCAGCGAGTTCCACGAGATGCTGCTGGTGGGTTCGATGGAGCCGATTGAGCTGGATTCAGCAAAGATCAACGCGCGCTTCCAGCAGGACAGCGTTCGCAGCACCTTGCAGGATGTCGGCGTCGGTTCGGCCGCAGCATTGCTCGCGACATGGGTGACTGATCGTGAGGGGCTTGAACGCTTCGCTGGCGATGCGCAACCGGTGACGGACGATCAACCGCACATCGAGTACGCACCCTGGGTTCGCTCGAAAGAGATCAGCCGCGTGTTGCCCGCCCTGCTCGCCCTGCACCAGTCGCCAGCCGTGTTGAACGCCGACGCCGGGTTCATCGAGCGCATGAACACCCAGCAACAACGCCTGATGCAGTTCTATCGGGCGAGCCTGCATGCGTACGACGGAAACCGTGACGCTTGGGCCAGGGATATGCGCGAGGTGATGCGTGGGGATTCCGGGAATCCGTATTACCGGTGGTTTGTCGGGGAGTGACGTGGCGCCTGACAGATCGCCTTCGCGGGCAAGCCCGCTCCCACAGGTTCGGTGTCGATCACAACATTTGTGCACGACACAAGACCTGTGGGAGCGAGCTTGCTCGCGATGGGGGCATCAGCTTCACAACATCCGCCATTTGACACACGCCGACCATCCGGCAAAGCTGCATCGAGCGTCATCGCGCGCCGCAAGGCAATCGCACCTGGACCATGGAAGTCGTAATGCCGAAACATAAAAATAAAGCTGCAACCCCAAACCCTGATTCGCAACCGACCCTGATCAAGCGTTATCTGTTCCCTGTCACCATCGGCATCCTGCTGCTGGCTGTGGCGGGTATTGGCTGGTTTTTGCTGAGCAGTACACCGACGCCGCTCAAGCCAGTCCCCGTCAGCGCGCCTGCCGTGCAACCGGCCAAACCGCAACCGGTCGCTGTCGAGCCTGCGAAAATGGTCGATGAGCAACAATGCCAGGGCTGCCACGGCAAGCAGGTCAAGGATTGGCAAGGCTCCCATCACCAACTGGCGATGCAGCAAGTCAACGCGGACACCCTGCTCGGCGACTTCAACAACGTCACCTTCAAGGCCGAAAAGGAGACCACGGTGTTCTCGCGCAAAGGCGACGAATTCTGGGTCAACACGCCGGGTATCGATGGCAAGAATGCCGATTTCAAGGTCGCCTATACCTTTGGCATCGCCCCCTTGCAGCAATACCTGATCGAGGTCGGCGAAGGCCGGCTCCAGGCCCTCGGCGTGGCCTGGGATACCGAGAAGCAGCGCTGGTTTCACCTCTATCCGGGTCAGGGCGTGACCTTCAAGAACCCGTTGCACTGGAGCAAGCCGAGCCAGAACGCCAACTTCATGTGCGTCGAGTGCCATACCACCGGTTACAAGCGCAACTTCGATGCGGCGAAAAACACCTTCGACAGTCACTGGAACAGCCTCGGTGTCGGCTGCCAGGCCTGCCATGGCCCGGCGTCCAATCACCTGGAATGGACCGCGAAGAAAACCGACCTGATCCACGTAGGCTTTGCCGTCGACCTCAAGGACAAGAACGCCACCGTCGAAATCGAAACCTGCGCCCGCTGCCACTCTCGCCGCGCGCCCCTGGACGATGGCTACACGGTCGGCAAACGGCTGATGGACGACTACCTGCCGAGCGTCCTGACCCGCGAGTTGTACGCGCTGGACGGCAAGATCAAGGACGAAGTGTTCGAACACGGCTCCTTTGCCCAGAGCAAAATGTTCGACAAGGGCGTGCGTTGCAGCAACTGCCACAACCCCCACAGCACACAGTTGAAGGCACCCGGCAACGGCGTTTGCCTGCAATGCCACAACACCGCTGGCAGAACCACCGTGGAAGGCGTCGACGGCAAGGGCCTGCAAGCGAAAAACTACGATTCCATCGAACACACTCGCCACACCATGGGCCAGCCGGGTTCGCAGTGCGTGGATTGCCACATGCCCGGCAAGCTCTACATGGGCAACGACTTGCGGCATGACCACAGCTTCAGCATTCCCAATCCTGAGCGAGCAAAGAAACTCGGTACGCCTGACGCCTGCCTGACCTGCCACAAAGGCAAGGCCGGCGACAAGGTCACCGAGCAGTTCAAGCTGTGGAACACCGCCAATGCCAGCACGGTACAAGCCCCTCGCTACGACGACAGCCTGTGGCTGATTCGCAACGGCCAGCCCGGCGCCGCGCAGGCGTTGTTCGAGCAACTGCAACGCAGCAACCTGCCGGCGATTCAGCGCGCGACGCTGCTGGCCGAACTGCCGGCGTACCCGAGCGAACAGGCGTTGAAACTGGCTACCAGGGACCTGGGCAACCCGGCGCCACAAGTCCGCGAGAACGCGGTGCGGGCTGTCAGTGCCTTCCTGCCGCCTGCGGAGCGCGCGCCATTGCTGACGCCGTTGCTGAGCGACCCGGTGCGGGCTGTGCGCATCGCCGTCGCCCGGGACCTGCTCAGCGTCGCACGCAATGGCTTGGGCAGCGCCCAGGACGCCTGGAATGCCGCCATTGCCGAGTACGAAGCGGTGCAAAAAAGTCTGGCCGAGCGTGCCGAGGCCAACCTGAACCTGGCCATGCTCTATCAGGCCGATGGCCGCAGCACAGAAGTCGAAGCTTTGCTGCGTACCGCCCTGCAGCGCGATCCGGACTTCTACCCGGCGCTGGTCACCCTGGTGCAATGGCTGGAGGCCAACGGACGCAGTCAGGAAGCCCATGCCCTGCTGGCTCAAAGCCTCAAGGACCACCCCGACTCTGGCCTGCTGCAACACACCCAGGGCCTGGCGCTGATTCGTGCGGGCCAGGCCGCTCAAGCCATGCCGTACCTGCGCAAGGCCGCGCAACTGGATCCCCAGAGCGGGCAGTTCGGCTATGTGCTGGCAGTGGCCCTGCATGACAGCGGCAAGATTGACCAGGCGTGCGCCGAACTGGAACGGCTGTTGAAGGTGCAGCCTGCCAATCGCAATGCCCGGTTGTCGTTGATCCAGTATTACCTGGACAACGGGCAGGAGCCCAAGGCGCAAGTGCTGTTGCAGGGCTGGAAGAAAATGAACATGGGGGATCCGGCGTTGAAATGACGGGAGATTCTTGTAGGAGCGAGCTTGCTCGCGATGGCGTTACAGGCGACGCGTTCATCCAAAAAAATCGCGTTTTCGTTGGCGTCCATCGCGAGCAAGCTCGCTCCTGCAGGGACCGAATTCAGCGGCGCCTGAACAACGGCCGCGGCTCAATCACCGAACGCCCGTACAACACGCTCATCCCCGCCAATCCCTTCAATGCATCTTCTGCGGATTTGTCTTCACGCACGGCAAAGCTGTCGAAACCGCATTGGCGCATGTGGCTGAGTTGATCGCGCAAGACATCGCCGATGGCGCGCAACTCGCCGGCCCAACCCAATCGCACACGCAGCAGATACGCCTGGCTGTACCCGCGGCCATCGCGAAAGCTCGGAAAATCCAGGGCGATCAAGGGCAGTTGGGTAAACCATGGCTGAAGGCTTTCCACTTCATCGTCCGGCCCCAGCCACACGCCGTTTTGCGACGGGTTTTCCAGCCAACGGCTCAGCGGCACAATCGTTGCACCCACTGACAGCGGTGCTTGCGGGTCGCGCACGAGCTTCCACGGATCATCCGCGACAATCCGCGCTACGCCCGCTTCCAGCCGCAACAGATTGTTCATGCCGACACCTCCAGCACTTTCGCATAGACCGCCTCCTTGAACGGCTCTAGCCCGATCCGTTGGAAGGCGTCAACAAACAGTTCTTCGCTCTCGCGATAACGCACGAAGGTGTCGATGATGCGCTCGATCACCTCGGGCACTTCGGCGGAGCTGAAGGACGGGCCAATGACCTTGCCCAACGCACTGTTCTTGCCCTGGGCGCCGCCGAGGGTGATCTGGTACCACTCGGTGCCGTTCTTATCGACCCCCAGAATGCCGATGTTGCCGATGTGATGGTGACCGCAGGCATTCATGCAGCCGGAAATATTGAGGCTGATATCGCCCAGGTCGTGCAGGTAGTCGAGGTCTTCGAAGCGTGCGGCAATAGCCTTGGCGATGGGGATCGACTTGGCGTTGGCCAGCGCGCAGAAGTCGCCACCGGGGCAGGCGATGATGTCGGTGAGCAATCCGGCGTTGGCGCTGCCCAGATTGTGTCCGCAGGCCAGGCGCCACAGGGTGAACAGATCGGCCTTGGACACGTCCGGAAGGACGATATTCTGCTCATGGGCAATGCGGATTTCACCGAAGCCAAAGCGCTCGGACCACTCGGCCACCGCCTCCATCTGCTCGGTGGTGACATCGCCCGGTGGCGCAGCGCTGCCGGGCTTGGTCGACAACACCACGCTGGCATAGCCCGATATTTTGTGCGGCTGCACGTTACGCTGCACCCAACGAGCGAACGCCGGGTTTTCGGCCAGGTGCGTGCCGAAATCGAGACTGGTGTCGGACAGATCACGATAGGGCGGTGCGACGAACGCACTGGCCACCCGCTCGAACTCGTCAAGGGTCAGTTGCGCCGGGCCGTCCTTGAGGAACTGCCACTCTTCTTCCACTTCCCGGGCGAAGGCCTCGATGCCCAGGGCTTTGACCAGAATCTTGATTCGCGCCTTGTACTTGTTGTCCCGCCGGCCATGGCGGTTATACACCCGCAGCACCGCCTCTACGTAAGACAGCAGGTGCTGCCACGGCAAGCCTTCGCGGATCTGCACGCCGAGGATCGGCGTGCGCCCAAGACCGCCGCCCACCATGACTCGCAGGAGCATGTGTCCTTCGGAGCCTGGGTAAAGATAAAGGCCGATGTCATGCATCATGATCGCCGCGCGGTCCTGCTCGGCCGAGCAGATGGCGATCTTGAACTTGCGCGGCAGGAACAGGAATTCCGGGTTGATGGTCGACCACTGGCGCAGAATTTCCGCCAACGGTCGCGGGTCAATCATTTCGTCGGCCGCAACCCCGGCAAAGGCTTCGGTGGTGATGTTGCGCACACAGTTGCCGGAGGTCTGGATCGCATGCATTTCCACCTCGGCCAGGCGTTCGAGGATCGAAGGTACCTGGGCCAGTTCGATCCAGTTGAACTGCATGTTCTGCCGGGTGGTGAAATGGCCGTAACCGCGATCGTAATCCCTGGCGATGCTCGCCAACGTACGCATCTGCCGGGCACTCAGCGTGCCGTAGGGAATCGCCACCCGCAGCATGTAGGCGTGTTTTTGCATGTACAGGCCGTTCTGCAGGCGCAATGGCAGGAACTCTTCTTCGTTCAGCTCACCGGCCAGAAAGCGCTCGACCTGATCACGAAACTGCGCAACTCGTTCGAGCACCAGTGCCCGGTCGTAGTCGTCGTACTGATACATCTGGCTACCTCATCAGAATTAGGCACAGAACCCTGTAGGAGCGAGCTTGCTCGCGATGGAGTCAAAGGCGACGCGTTTATCCAGGAGGTTCGCGTTTTCGTTGACGTCCATCGCGAGCAAGCTCGCTCCTACAGGGGGCGCAAGTCGGGCTCTGCGGCTCGTTTCGAGGTAACGACTATGAGCTTGCGGCGCAGTACGTTACAGATTCACTTGAACTCTAAGAAACCGTATCAGATCACGCTGGACCGCCACAGGAGTGCCGAAAAATCTGATCCGCACAAATGAGTTTTTCCTGAGTCTGTTTTGTTTTTACCGGTGTTTTTACAGTGCACGACTTTGCAACCGTGGAAGCATTGACCATGAGCACAACAACTATCGGACAGGCCTATAACTACAAGGTCGTCCGCCAATTCATCGTGGCGACCGTAATCTGGGGCATCGTGGGGATGGCGATGGGCGTGTGGATCGCCTCGCAACTGGTGTGGCCGCAGATGAACCTGGACCTGCCGTGGACCACCTTCGGCCGCTTGCGCCCGCTGCACACCAGCCTGGTGATTTTCGGTTTCGCCGGCAGCGCGCAATTCGCCGCCAGCTATTACGCGGTGCAACGTACCTGCCAGGTGCGGCTGTTCTCGGACACACTCGCTGCCTTCACGTTCTGGGGCTGGCAGTCGGTGATTGTGGTGATGCTGATCACCCTGCCGCTGGGCTACACCACCACCAAGGAATACGCCGAAATCGAATTCACCGGCGCGGTGTGGATGACCGTGGTCTGGGTTGCATACGCCGTGGTGTTCTTCACTACCGTAGTGCAACGCAAGACCAGACACATCTACGTCGGCAACTGGTTTTTCGGTGCATTCATCGTGGTCATCGCCATGCTGCACGTGGTCAATCACCTGTCGATTCCAGTCGACTGGTTCAAGTCCTATCCGGTGTATTCCGGGGCCACCGACGCCATGGTGCAATGGTGGTACGGGCACAACGCCGTGGGCTTTTTCCTGACCACCGGTTTCCTGGGGATGATGTATTACTTCGTGCCGAAACAGGCGGGCCGGCCGGTGTATTCCTATCGCCTGTCGATTGTGCACTTCTGGGCGCTGATCACCCTGTACATCTGGGCCGGCCCGCACCACTTGCACTACACCGCGCTGCCGGACTGGGCGCAGTCGCTGGGCATGGCCATGTCGCTGATCCTGCTGGCGCCGAGTTGGGGCGGAATGATCAATGGCATGATGACCCTGTCCGGTGCCTGGCATAAGTTGCGTACCGACCCGATCCTGCGTTTCCTGGTGTTGTCCCTGGCCTTCTACGGCATGTCGACCTTCGAGGGGCCGATGATGGCGATCAAGACGGTCAACGCCCTCTCCCACTATACCGACTGGACCATCGGCCACGTGCACGCCGGGGCGCTGGGCTGGGTGGCGATGATTACCTTCGGTGCGACCTATCACATGGTGCCGAAGGTATTCGGGCGCGATCAGATGCACAGCACGCCGCTGATCAACCTGCACTTTTGGCTGGCGACCATCGGCACCGTGCTGTACATCGCCTCGATGTGGGTCAACGGCATCACTCAGGGCCTGATGTGGCGCGCGATCAACGATGACGGCACGCTGACGTACTCCTTCGTCGAAGCCCTGCAGGCAAGCCATCCGGGATTCGTCGTGCGCTTTGCCGGCGGGGTGTTCTTCCTCAGCGGTATGCTGCTGATGGCCTACAACGTGTGGCGCACGGTGCGGGTAACGGACGTGGCGATGGCCGAACGCGAGGCGCGGTTTGCCTGATGATTGAAGTCATATTGAACATTCTGGGTGTGGCATTTTTGTGGTTCGCCGTCGAGTATTGTCTGCGCCACCAGACCGCCGAGAGCCTGGACGATGCAAGCCTGATCCCGTTTGCGGATGACCCGGAAGTGGCGCGGCGGGTGGAATTGGCGACCGGAAAAACCGTTAGAACACTGCCGCCGCAAGAGGCGAACCCGGATTGGGAAACCCTCGATATCTGATGTGGCACCGATTACTGTGGGAGCAAGCTCGCTCCCACAGGGTTGTATGTCGAGATTTCAGGCACGCTCCCGGGGAATCAGGCTTTGCAGTTGTTGCGCCAGGAAGTTTGCATCGAACTCAAAAGTGTCCGGGTCTTTCAAGCCATTGGTCTTGCGCCACTGCCAGCCAGTGGATGGCGGCAGGCACACCAGTGACACGCTGCCATAACGTGCTGCTGTAAAGCCCATCACCGCCACGGAAATCTGCCCGCCGACACCCATCACCTCCGGCACGAATTCCACCGGTTTGCCAGCGATCAGAATGCTCAGCTTTTCGGTCTTGAACGGAGAGCTCTCCACCAGAACACTCGGCCCCGACGCGACGTACACTTCGCGGTTCACTTCGAGCAGGTCAGGTGCCTTGACCGGTTCCAGCCACTGCTGGATCTGATCGAACAGCGCACCAATGCGCTTCGCCCACTCGGCCGATTGCGACTCGAACACTTGCTTTTTGTGCGCTTCGCTTTCGGCGTAGTGGCGAAGCATTTCGCCCAGTTGCTGTACATCGTCCATAGCGGTGTTCCTTTGGTTGAAGCGGTGTTGCGGATATTAAGCATGGCAGATGCGCGTGGCGGGCGTACGAGTAAAAGCGTGAGCGGTACTGCCACCGCCGGACCGAATGTGCAGGAGGCGGTGGCTTTCGCCCTGGGCGACTGACTCAGCCGGCCTTGGGCGTGCGGCGCAGGCGCGCCATGCTCAAGGTGTCCACCAGCACACCGTCACGCACGGCGTAGTCACGGAACAGGCCTTCGGTTTCGAAGCCGAACTTGCGGTACAGGGAAATGGCCGCTTCGTTGTCGGCATACACCGAAAGCTCGATGCGCTGCAGATTCATCCAGTTGTCGGCGATATCCAGCGCCGTTGCGAGCAGCTTCGAGCCCACCCCCTTGCCCTGCCACGCCACCGCAACGCCCATGCCGAAACTGCCGGCATGGCTGCGACGAATGCGTGAGAACTGCTCCAGGCCAATGTTGCCGATGACCGTGCCTTGATGCAGGGCCACCACTTTCACCAAGCGTTCGTTATCCAGCGCCAGGCGACTGCGCCAGAGTTCGGTGGACTGAAACGGCATTTGCAGGGTTTGACGGGCGATGGCCGGGTCGTTGTACAGCGCCGCAACGCCTTCGATATGGGATTCGTTGAAGCGTTCGAGGGTAATGACGGGGTCGGTGGCTGGCATGGGTGAATCATCCTTGAAGCAGACATGGCCGTTCACTCTACAACGCGACCTTCGCGTGTGGCGAGAACCAATGTGGGAGCGGGCTTGCTCGCGAATGCGGTTGACCAGTCGCCTTCAATGTTGAATGTGATGGCGCCTTGGCGAGCAAGCCCGCTCCCACATTTTAATCATGCTCAGCTTTCGAACCACTCCCGGCGCTCGCTGAAAGTGTTTTCGATCAATTCGACGATCATCCGTACCTGCTCGTCGTCCCCGGAATCAGCATTGACCGCCATCCACACCTGACGCCGCATAGGCTGGTCAAACAGGCCCGGTAGGGCAATCAGCCCGCGGTCGAAGTGGCTCATGTAGTGCGGCAGCAGGCCGATGCCGGCACTGCAACGGATCATCTCCAGCATCAGCTCCCGGGATTGCAGTTGCACCACCCCGGCCGGGCGCTGATCCACCAGCGTATTCCATGGCCGGAAGCTCTCAACCTGGCCGTCCTGCCGCCATTGCACCAGGAGAAAATCGGCCAGGTCATCCAGGCATTCCGGCCTGGAGGCAACCCGCGAGTAGCGCTTGGCAATGTGCGGCAGGTAATCGAGTTGCGCCAGGCGCCGGGGTTCGGTGGTGGCAAAGCTCGGTCCCGGCAACGGCGATCCGGTCTCGCCCAGCCACACCACCACGTCGGCGCTGACTGCCTGCAAGGCCAACTCGCTGTCGAGCGTCATGATCTCCAGCCGAACGCTGGCGTTGCGCCGCAGCAGTGCAACCAGGTCACGTCCGAGAATGTCATGCAGGATCGAATCCGCCACGGCCAGGCGAATCAACGGCTGCTCGACCACCGGCAAACCGCGCTCATGGGCCAGGGCGATCAATTGTGCGTGCAAGCGCAAGCCATCGCGGCTGAGGCTCAAACCATTGTCGCAATGGTTGAACAGCGAACATTGGAGCTGCGTTTCCAGCAGCACCAGTTGCCTGCGCAGGCGGGTGGTCTTGATGTTGAGACTGCGGGCGGCCTGCATGAAGCAACCGCAACGGGCGCTGACGGTGAAACACAGCGCCAGTTCGGGGTCGATAGCCGCCGCCAGCTGGCGCCAGGACGCATTTTTATCAATAGCTACACGATATTCCGCAGCCCCCTGGTGGGCGCTGGCTTCCATGAATGACATCGAGGACTCCCTGTCGATCTGACACTGACAGGTGCATCCTGCGGATCGTTCATGAACCTGCTGTGACAATGACTCAGGCGCTGGGTGTCTGCCGAAAGCTCACGGCCAGGCGATTCCAGCTGTTGATGGTGGTAACGGCAATGGTCAGGTCGACCATTTCGCTTTCACTGAACTGCTCCCTGGCTTGCGCGTAGACATCGTCCGGCACATGGCTTTCGGAGAGCAAGGTGACCGCCTCGGTCCAGGCCAGCGCGGCTCTTTCCCGAGGATTGAAAAAGTTGCTGTCGCGCCAGACCACAATGGAATACAGACGCCGGTCGCTTTCGCCCAGGCGCCGTGCATCCACCGAGTGCATATCGGTGCAAAAGGCACAGCCATTGAGCTGCGAAGCACGAATCTTGATCAGGTGCAGCAGGCCCTGCTCGATACTCAGGCTGCTGGCCAGGGCCTCCATGGCGATCATGGCTTTCATCGCTTTGGGCGACGCGCTGTAGTAATCCAGGCGGGGGTTCATGGGGCGATCTCGTGCAGGCGTGATGTGATCTTCACGGTAGTCGCTGGCGCGGGGGCATGACAGTTCCAATCAGGCGATTTCCCCGGGGACCACCGTCGCCAGACCAATTGACGGTTTTTCCACTGCACAACTTCTGTACCACAAGCGGATAAGAGTAATCTTGCGCGACGCACACGCGCCCAACAGCCCCGGAGCCTCGCCGGTATGGAACTACATGTTGTCATCAACGGTCGCAAGGACCTGGCCGGCCAGCTGTACAACCAACTGCGCAGCGCTATCGAGTCCGGTCGCCTGACCGCCGGGACACAACTGCCCCCCAGCCGCTTGCTGGCCGAACAACTGGGTATTTCGCGCAAGACCATTTCCGACACCTACGCCCAACTGACTTACGAAAACTTCCTCACCGGGGTGGTCGGCAAAGGCACCTATGTCAACGCGCGCTCGTCGAAGGTGCAGCGTAAACAGAACCACACCGAACTCGGCGGCTTCGAGGTGATCGAGTACTGGCGCAACCTGCCGGTGTTTCTGCGTCATCCGACCCTGGAAGGCTCGCTGCGCTACGACTTCATTGGTGGCGCCACCAGCAAGGGCCAGTTTCCCCAGGATGACTGGCGGCGCTGCACCTCTCATGCAATGCGCCAGATTGCCGGTTCCAAGGGCTTATACAGCCAGCCCGAGGGCTTGCCGGCGCTACGTAACGCCATTGCGCAGCACATCGCGTTCTCCCGCGGGGTCAATTGTCAGGATGAGGATGTGGTGGTGTGCAACGGCGCGCAGCAGGCGCTGGACCTGATTGCCCGGGTGCTGATCAGTCCGGGCAGCCTGGTGGCCATGGAAGACCCCGGCTACCCGCCGGCGCGCCTGCTGTTCGGCACCCATGGCGCCACGGTCATTGGCGTACCGGTGGACGCCGAAGGCATTGTGGTGGACCAGATTCCTCGCGGCACGCGCCTGATCTACGTCACCCCCTCGCACCAGTTCCCGCTGGGCATGCCGATGAGTCAGGCGCGCAGGGAAGCACTGCTGGCCAAGGCCCATGAGTTGGGTGCGATCATCATCGAGGACGACTACGACAGCGAGTTCCGCTATGAAGGCCGCCCCACCGATTCCCTGCAAAGCATGGATGAACGGGGAATCGTCGCGTACGTCGGGACGTTCTCCAAAACCCTGTTACCGGAACTGCGGCTCGGCTACGGGATCCTGCCGCCGGCGATCCTCGAGGCCGTGGTGCGCGCCAAGCAGCTCACCGACCTGCACACCTCGACCCTGCCGCAATGGGCGCTGGCCAAGTTCATCGCCGAAGGTTGCCTGCTCAAGCACATCCGGCGCTGCCATACGATCTATGCCGGGCGCCGCGAGCGGATCCTGGCGCGCATGGCGGGCGATCTTTCGCCCTGGCTGGAGGCGGTACCGTCCACTGCCGGCTTCCACATGGTGGTGATGTGCAAAGTGCCGATGGATATTCCATTGGTGATCGAACTGGCGAAAAAAGTCGAAGTCGGGCTATATGCCATCGACAGCTTTTTCTATCAGGAAACGCCCAGGGCCGGGCTTTTTTTCGGTTTTGGCGCCATCGAAACCCTCGACATCGACATCGCCCTGGACCGTTTGCGCGACATCCTGCAGCAAGTGGCTTGACGGATTGGCCTGCGGTTTTATCCGGCTATTGGCTATTGGCGGTCCCGGGGGCCGGGCCTATCCTGCATAGGCGTTATCCCTCAATGAGCAGGATTCGTCCGGCCTGATTCAGGAGTGTGAGCAATGTCCCATGAAGTGATCAATACCGTACAGGTACAAGCCGCCGCCGGGCGCTCGGATGAACTGGGTAAGCAACTGCAAAAGATTGTCGAAACCCTGCGTGAACTTCCCGGGTGCGAATCCTATATGGTCGACCGCTGCCCCGAGGACACCAATCGCTGGACCGTCAGCGCCCACTGGCAATCGGAAGAGGCCATGCGATCGCATTTCAACAGCCCGCAAGTCCAGGGTTTCATCGACCTGATCGATTGCCAACTGGCCAACTCCGTCGACTTCAACAGCTTTCCGATCCGCTAGGCCCCCCCTTGTAGGAGCGAGCTCGCTCGCGATGGTCGTCAACGATAACGCGTGCTTCCTGGTTAAACGCGGCGAATCTGAATCC
This sequence comes from Pseudomonas sp. BF-R-24, assembly GCF_019947335.1. Lineage (NCBI taxonomy): Bacteria > Pseudomonadati > Pseudomonadota > Gammaproteobacteria > Pseudomonadales > Pseudomonadaceae > Pseudomonas > Pseudomonas sp. BF-R-24. The sequence goes on along the minus strand of NZ_JAGYGG010000009.1, from coordinate 34,746 downwards.
ATCGCGAGCAAGCTCGCTCCTACAGAATTACCCCCCGCTGGAGCGAGCTGCCCAGACATTGGTCCCCTGGCCTTCCCGAATATTGGCTGTTTGATTGCCCCTCGCGGCGGACTAGATTGGTTCCTGACCACTTATCCAACGCAGGTAATGAACCATGAACGTTTTGCGCTTCTGTGCCGCTCCCCTTGTTGCCCTGACCCTGGCCGTCGGTGCCCCGGCATTCGCCCATGAAGCCGGTGACCCCTCGGAAAAAGTCACGGTATTGCAGGACCACATGCTGAAAAACGTGCCGGGCAAAAAAGCACTGATGATCGAAGTCGACTACAAGCCCGGCCAATCGTCCATTGCCCACAAGCACGACGGTACAGCCATGGCCTACGTCCTTTCAGGGTCTGTCACCTCTCACGTGAAAGGCGAGAAAGCCGTGACGTACAAGGCGGGCGAATACTGGTACGAAGCAGCCGGCTCCGAGCATCTGGTATCGAAAAACGCCAGCGTTACCGAGCCTGCCAAGTTGCTGGTGTTCATGGTGTTGTCGCCGGACGAACAGGTGCTGGTCCCCCTGAAAAACTGATCGCTGATCGAATAGCCATAAATAAACACGCCCAAATTCGCTATTCGGGCGTTTTTTAATTCCCGGGGCAATTAACCCGACTTGTTTAAACCAAACAAAACTATGGGCCAGCCAATAAGCACGCAATTGGCTATTTCATTCTTCACTTTGCGGTTTAGTCTGGAGCAACTGCCGAACACTTGCGGCATTTCCAACTTCCTTACTGATGTTGTTTCACTGGAGTAACACAATGAAACTTGCATTTGTCAGTACGCTTACCCTATCAGCTGCGCTTTTGGCTGGCTGCTCGGTTCCCACCGCACCCTCTGCGGGGCCTTCGCTGGAAAGTGTGTTCACCGAACCGGTGGGCCGCAGCAACGCGACTCGTATTCCCAACGGCAGCAATGTGGCCCTGGGCGTGGTGTACAGCCAAAACACCCAGGCTAACCGTGCCTATCTACAGGATTACCAGGCCAATGCCGGCACGGGTTTCGGCCAGAGTCTGCTGGTACGGGAGATCCACGACGCCTATGTCGCCACCTCCAGACCCGACCTCGCGGTGGATTGGGTCAAGGCCTCCCTTCAACGGCAATTCGGATCGGTCACCGTGTACCCGGACATGCAGAGCCTCAAGGCGGCGAAACCGGATATGGTAGCCATTGTCGACAGCCGCAGCCAATTGATCACCTCGCGCAGTTCGGACGTCGAGTCCAAAGTCAGTGCCGATTTCTATGACAGGCACTTCAACTACATTGGCACCGCACAAGGTTATGACGCCAGAGCGCTCAGCCCGGTATGGGCGGACTATAAACGCAGTGAAGAGATAGTTGCCGATATCAACGAGCAACAAAATGTGCAAGTAAGGGCATTGCAGAAGTTTGACCAGTCGCTCAGCAATTTATTGACTAATCCGACAAGTAACGTCTCGATGATCGACCAAACCCCAGAGCAGAAATTGCATTAAGACTGTGACAGATAGTGTGAGCAAACCTCGACCAGTACAGGAAGGGTTTGCTCACAATTAATCAAAACGATGATTTTTAAATAACGGTATCTTCCAATCCGCGCTACAGCGCCAACTACCATTTTCTACAGACAAGGACGTCTTCATGACTAAAGACCAGGAAAGATCCTTCATTGCCCGCATCACGTGCAATGGAGTCAACATGACATTTTTTGACCAGATATTGAGCGCGGGTCATTTTGAATCTGGCAGAGGCAAATCGCCGATCCCGCCAAATATTGTGACTACCTTTGAAGCCTATGATCCTGCTAGCCGAACAATGCTCCCTGTAGGTGGCGGAAAACGGACGGCCGTGGTCATCCACTTCAGGTGTTATGACGACTACTACAACATGCAGATTCTGAGCGAAGCGTACTATCAGAAATATTTCAGCCAGGGCGACCAAGGGGTGCTTGGCGCCTATCCGGCGGCCGGCGGTGATACCACCTCCTTCAATTTGCTGGATGGTTATCATCAAATTATTACACTGGATGATTTGAACGCCTCTAAAGCCAGCGTTTATTTGAAAGCACGTAACGCAGGAATTATCAGACAAGAAATCTGGCGTGATCCGGCGTACAGCAGGTGCTTTACCGATAAGACTGGCGACGCTGTCACTTTCGAGCTGGAAATTCTGGAAAGGCAGGTCTCTTCGCCCGCAAGCTCTACACCCTACAGCTGAGTTCCAAACATGGGCCGGCGTGTTGTCTTGCCCCTGGAATGAAAAAAGCCCCGCATCTCTCGATGCGGGGCTTTTTCATTCAACGCCTGATCAGGCAGCCGGTTCCAGCTCGGCGGCGGCGACGGCGGCAGGCACCACCGCTTGACCGCTCAACGCCAGGTCCAGCAGTTCGCGGTTGGCCACCGCGTACATGGCGTAGTCGGTGCCGCTGGCGGCACGGATTTCCACCAGCATGGCACGCCAGCGTTCGATCATGCCTTCATGCTGCTGCATCCACAGGTCCAGGCGTGTTTCCACCTCCTGGGAACCGTCGCCCTGTTGCAGGACCGAGATGGTGATCGCACGTTGCTGCCAGTCGACATCATCACGGAACGCTTCACGGGCCAGGGCCTGCCAGTTGTTTTCAACCGGCAGAGCGCTGATCTGTTGCAGGTACCAGGTGATGTCCAGTGCACTGCCCACGGCGAAGTAGGCCTTGGCCACGTCGGCAGGATCCTGGCCGGTCACGTCGGAAGCCTCGATGATCGGCAGCAGCGTATACAGGTGCGTGGTGCCCGCCACCATGCGCGCCAGCAACTCCGGCACACCGGCTTCGACGTACGCCTGATAACGGGTCTGCCAGGTTTCGCGGATCTCGCCACTGAGCAATTCGTCGAGTTTGAGGCCCAGCGCCGCCAGATGCGGACCGAAGTGCGCGACGTCACGGGCAGCGTTCTGCTCGTTGCGACGGGCACGCAGGAACCAGCGCGTGGCGCGACGGCCCAGGCGCATCAGCTCGTCCATCAGTTCCAGTTGTACGTCGGCGGAAACCTTGTAGTCCAGGTTTTCAATCTGACGGAACCAGTGCGGGAGGTGGAAAATGTCACGCACGATCACATAAGCACCGGCCACGTTCGCCGGGCTCATGCCGGTCGACTCTTTGAGTCGTTGAACGAAGGTGATACCCATGTGGTTGACCAGATCGTTGGCGATCTGGGTGCTGACGATTTCGCGCTTCAGACGGTGACGACGCATCGCCGCGGAGAACTTGCTCACCAGTGTTGGCGGGAAAGCGGTTTCCATGTCGCGGGTCAGGTAGTCGTCGTCCGGCACCAGGGAGCCCAGCAACTGCTCCTTGAGGTCGATCTTGCTGTACGAGATCAGCACCGACAGCTCGGCACGGGTCAGGCCATGACCTTCGGCGATGCGCTCGTTGATCGCTTCTTCGGCCGGCAGGAACTCGATGGCGCGATCCAGCTTGCCGCGACCTTCCAGGTCGTTCATCAGGCGCTTGTATTCGGCAATCCGCGGCAATGCGCGGCGGGCTGCCAACGACAGGGCCTGAGTCTGCTTGTAGTTGTTACCCAGCACCAGACCACCGACTTCGTCGGTCATGCTCGCCAGCAACTCATTACGTTGCTTGTCGGTCATGTCGCCGGCCTGAACCACTTCGTTGAGCAGGATCTTGATGTTCACTTCGTGGTCGGAGCAGTCCACGCCACCGGCGTTGTCGATGAAGTCGGTGTTGGAACCGCCGCCATTGAGGCCGAACTCGACGCGACCCAGTTGGGTCATGCCCAGGTTACCGCCCTCGCCCACGACTTTGCAGCGCAGTTCGTTGCCGTTCACCCGCAGTGCATCGTTGGCCTTGTCGCCGACATCGGCGTGGCTTTCGCTGCTGGCCTTGACGTAAGTACCGATACCGCCGTTCCACAACAGATCCACTGGAGCCTTGAGCAAGGCGTTGAGCAGCTCGGTCGGGGTCAGCTTGTCGGCCTGGATATCGAAGCGTTCCTGCATTTGCGGGGAAATCGCAATGCTCTTCGCGCTACGGGAGAAGATGCCGCCGCCTTCGGACATGAGGCTGGTGTCGTAGTCCGACCAGGCCGAACGTGGCAGGTCGAACAGGCGCTGACGCTCGGCGAAGCTCGACGCCGGCTCAGGGTTCGGATCGATGAAAATGTGCAGGTGGTTGAACGCTGCGACCAGTTGCAGCTTGTCGGACATCAGCAAGCCGTTACCGAACACGTCACCGGCCATGTCGCCGACACCGACCACGGTGATGCTGTCTTCCTGGACATTGATGCCGCGCTCGCGGAAGTGGCGCTGTACGCCGACCCACGCGCCCTTGGCGGTGATGCCCATTTTCTTGTGGTCGTAACCGGCCGAACCGCCGGACGCAAACGCGTCACCCAGCCAGAAACCGTAGTCGATGGCGATGCCGTTGGCGATGTCGGAGAAGGTCGCAGTGCCCTTGTCCGCCGCTACGACCAGGTACGGGTCATCGTCGTCATGACGCACGACGTTGGCCGGCGGCACCAGGGCGCCGTCCTTCAGGTTGTCGGTGATGTCCAACAGACCCGAAATGAAGATGCGGTAGCAGGCGATGCCCTCGGCCGCGATCTCGTCACGGCTGCCGCCCAGTGGCAGGCGACGCGGCAGGAAGCCGCCCTTCGCACCCACCGGCACGATCACCGAGTTCTTCACTTGCTGGGCTTTTACCAGGCCCAGGACTTCGGTACGGAAGTCTTCTTCACGGTCGGACCAGCGCAGGCCACCACGGGCCACGTTGCCGAAGCGCAGGTGCACGCCTTCGACGCGCGGCGAGTAAACGAAGATTTCGAACTTCGGTACAGGCTTGGGCAGCTCGGGAATCAAGTGCGGGTTGAACTTGAAGCTGAAGTACGACTTGTTATGGCCGTTGGCGTCAGTCTGGTAGAAGTTGGTGCGCAGGGTGGCCTTGATCAGGTCCAGGTAGCGACGCAGGATGCGGTCTTCGTTCAGTACCTGGACGTCGTCCAGGGCGCTGAGGATCGCGTGTTCCAGGCGTTGCTGCTTGTCTCCCAGATCTTCGCCGGTCAGCTTGCGCGCCAGGTAGAAACGGGTCTTGAACAACCGGGTCAGCTCGTGAGCGATGTCGGTGTGGTTGTTCAGGGTGCTGGCGATATAGCCCAGGTCGAAGCCCAGACGGATCTGCTTCATGTAGCGGGCGTAGGCACGCAGCAGCGCCACGTCGCGCCATGGCAGGCCGGCGGTCAGTACCAGACGGTTGAACCCGTCGTTCTCGGCATCGCCACGCACGATGTGGACGAATGCGTCCTGCAGCGTGTCGTTCAACTGCTGGATGTCGAGTTCCAGGCCTTCGGCGGCGGTGAACGCGAAATCGTGAATCCAGAACTCGCGGCCACTGTTGTGGCGCAGGCGATACGGGAACTCACCCAGCACGCGCAGGCCGAGGTTTTCCAGGATCGGCAGCACGTCGGACAGCGCCAGCGGGGTATCGGCGTGATACAGCTTGCAGTGCAGCATGCGCTGGCCGGAAACCTGACCCAGCGGCTGGTAGAAGCTCATCACCAGCGGATTTTTTTCGTTGAGGCTCAGCAGGTGCTGCATGTCGACCACAGCCGAGTGGGCTGCGAAACGCTCGCGGTAACCGGCCGGGAAGCCTTTCGGGAAGTCGGCCAGCACGTTGGTGCCATGGGCTTCACCGAAGCTTTCAACGGTCAGGGCGGCGTAGTCGTCCTGCCAGCTGCGGCAGGCCTGCACCACTTCTTTTTCCAGCAGCAGCGGGTCGATATCGAGGCGGTTTTTCGGGTCGACGCGCAGAATCAACTGCACGCGGGCCAGCACGGACTCGGAGAAGAAGGTCCAGAACTCGCAGTCCGAGGCTTTCAGGCGATCCATCAGCACCTGCTGGATCTTCTGGCGCACTTCGGTGGAATAGATGTCACGCGGCACGTAGGCCAGGCAGTAGCAGAAACGACCGTACGGGTCTTTGCGCAGGAACACGCGAATCTTGTTGCGCTCCTGGATCTGCACGATCGACATCACGGTGCTGAACAGCTCGTCCACCGGGGTCTGGAACAGATCGTCGCGCGGCAGCACTTCGAGCACCTGCGCCAGTTCCTTGCCCAGGTGAGCCTTGGCCTGGAAGCCGGAACGGCGTTCGATTTCCTCGACCTTGCGGCGGATGTACGGGATCACCCGCACGCTCTCGCCATAAACCGACGAGGTGTACAGGCCCATGAAACGGCATTCCTTGATGACCTTGCCGTCGGCGTCGATTTCGCGGATCGACACGTAGTCCGGGTAAGCCGGACGGTGTACACGGCTTGGGTGCGCGGCCTTGGCGAACGACAGCAGGGTCGGTTCGCGCAGGTAGTTCACGGCGTAGTCTTCGATGCGCAGGTCATCGTAGGTCAGGCCGGCACGCAGCAGCTTGGTCAGGCCGAGGAAGGAGTCCTTGTCGTAGACGATATGGCCGCCATCGGCTTCGTCGCTGACCACGAACTCTTCATAACCGAGGAAGGTGAAGTGGTTGCCCACCAGCCATTCCAGGAAGCTCTTGATTTCGTTCTTCTCGTCGCCATCGACGACGAACTGGCTGTTGTCCAGCTTGGTCAGGATGTCCTGGACCTTGGCCTTCATCGGCTCGAAATCGCCGACGGCCACGCGGACTTCACCGAGCACCTGCTCCAGCTCTTTGCTCAGCACATTGAGCTCGGCGGTGTTGGCGCAGCGGTCGATCTCCAGGTACATCAGCGACTCTTGCTGAATGTCGTCGCCCTGGGTGCCTTTAGGCAGGATTTCCAGCAACTCGCCCTTGCTGCCACGACGCACGCTCAGCACGGTGGTTTGCAGGGTATGGATGCTGTAGCCGCGGCGGTTCAGCTCGGTACGCACCGAGTCCACCAGGAAAGGCAGGTCGTGGTGCAGCACTTCGACCGCGGTATGGGTCGACTGCCAGCCGTGGCGTTCGTAATCAGGGTTGTAGACGCGCACTTGCGGCTGCGCGTGATCAAAGCGCTCAAGCATGCGCCATGCAGAAAGGGTGCAGCCAGCAAGGTCGGACAACCGACGCTGGGTCAGCTCGTCAAGGGAAATGATGCCGAAGAATTGTTCAGAAAACAGCGCCACTTGTGGCAGTGCCTGTTCACTGATGTGCTGCGCCAGTGCCGCTTGCAGTTGGTGCTGGAAGTCGGCTTTGCTGGCTGCGGTGAAGAACGCCATCTGTGGTACTCCGCTTGGGCTTGTTATTGATGAAAGCGTCGCGTGCAAAACCCCTTTCGGGGTGGTCCGTCACCCGGTTCCTGATTCTCGGGCAGAGGAAACAGGGTGACAGGTGGGTGAAGCTGGACGAGACACTCAGGTCACATTCACCTTCCGTGAATGGGCATCTGCAAAAACGACTGGACTGCGTGCAGCGCAATGTCTTTACGGGTGCTCATCCGTTGCGCAGCTTAACGAGTGCGGCAAGGCCCGTGCTTGCGGTGCTGCGACATATTCGGTCAACGGTACGCTGCTCAACGCATGCGCATCGAACAACACTAGCATTCGCACAGGAAAATGACGGTTTTCCGTCCGGTTTTACGGGACATGCGTACCAGAAATGACCAGTAACACTCTGGCCGCCCACGACCCGGTCATCGACACTCGGACAAGCAGAAATGTGCGCGGGCTGGCAGAATCGCCCGTTATTGCGTTTACCACGCTCGTCGAACCAGGAATTTCCCATGAAAATGAAAACTGCCCTCTTGATCGTCAACCCTTGCGACGACGAAGAAGACAACATGGCCATGCTCTGCTGCCACAGCGACCAGGGCGAAATGTTCCTGATGAGCCGCTACCCGGATGAAGACGAGCTGGAAATCACTCTGGACGGCGAGCCTTCGACCCTGGACGGCGTGAAAGTCACCCTAAGCCCTTCCCTGCTGAAGATCGAAATTGCGGCTGCGGATGCTGATGCGCTCAACGGCGACGATGTACTGGAAATCACCTTTGATGCCGACATGGTGGATATGGATGAAGTTGAGCTGACCTTGAAGAACATTCTTGATGGCACTGGCACCTTCATTAGCCAGCTCTGAATATCAGCGCCTGTTCCGACCTCATCGCGAGCAAGCTCGCTCCCACATTTGATTGCATGCCTCAGTGACGGCGTGGCCCCCTGTGGGAGCGAGCTTGCTCGCGATGGCGTCAGTAAGCCCGCCACAATACTGAAATGGAACGAACCTCCAACAATTTCACCCATCTTTTCCCGCACTTTGCGCAAAATGCCGTTAGTCGCCACCCCCCGCGATGGATTAAAGTAACGCCCCCAGCCCTGGCGCATTTCGAACGTCCTCGGCCACCCTTTTGCAGGAACAGTCATCGATGGAACATCGTGAAGCGCTGCTAGCGCTGCGAACCTTTCTTTCAACGCAGATTCTCGGCCAGGAAAAACTCATCGAGCGATTGCTCATCGCCCTGCTCGCCGACGGCCATATGCTGGTCGAGGGTGCTCCTGGCCTGGCCAAGACCAAGGCCATCAAAGAACTTGCCGAAGGCATCGAAGCGCAGTTCCACCGCATCCAGTTCACCCCTGACCTGTTGCCGGCCGACATTACCGGTACGGAAATCTACCGCCCGGAAACCGGCAGCTTCGTGTTCCAGCAAGGCCCGATCTTCCACAACCTGGTATTGGCGGACGAAATCAACCGTGCCCCGGCCAAGGTTCAGTCGGCCTTGCTCGAAGCCATGGGCGAGCGGCAAGTCAGTGTCGGGCGCAGCACCTATGAGCTGTCGCCGCTGTTCCTGGTGATGGCCACGCAGAACCCGATCGAGCAGGAAGGCACCTACCCGTTGCCGGAAGCCCAGCTTGACCGGTTCCTGATGCACGTGAAAATCGGCTTTCCCGATGCCACTGTCGAGCGCCGGATTCTGCAGCAAGCCCGTGGAGAAGCCCTGAACGGCGAAGCGAAGCCTGAGCGTCGGGTTACTCAACAGACGATTTTTGTCGCACGCAAGGAAATCCTCGGTCTGTACATGGCCGACGCCGTGGAGGAGTACCTGGTACAACTGGTCATGGCCACCCGCACCCCGGCCAAATTCGACCCGGAGATGGCCGAGTGGATCGCCTACGGCGCCAGCCCCCGAGGCTCGATTGCCCTGGACCGCTGCGCCCGCGCCCACGCCTGGCTGGCCGGGCGTGATTTCGTCAGCCCGGAAGACATCCAGGCCGTGCTGTTCGACGTGCTGCGCCATCGCATCATTCTTTCCTTTGAAGCCGAAGCCGCTGGCATCGATCAGGACCGTGTGGTCCAGCGGATTCTCGACGTCGTAGCCGTCGCTTGACCCCGATGAACGCCAGCCTGCCGCCCGAGCCGGGCATCCGTGTCAGCCTCGCCGACCTGATCGAGATGCGCCATCGCGTGCGCGAAGTGCAGCTGTTTTCCACGCCTGGCCAACGCAGCCCACTGATCGGCCTGCACCATTCCAAATTGCGCGGGCGTGGCGTCGACTTCGATCAGGTGCGGGTCTATCAGGCCGGCGACGATGTGCGCACCATTGACTGGCGTGTGACCGCGCGCACCCAGGAGCCTCACACCAAACTGTTCCACGAAGAACGTGAGCGACCGATTTTCATCATGGTCGAACAAAGCCACCGGCTGTTTTTCGGGTCAGGCCTGATGTTCAAGTCGGTGCTCGCCGCCCAGGCCGCGAGCCTGATCGGTTGGGCAGCCCTGGGCCACAACGACCGGGTCGGCGGGCTGGTGTATGGCGACAATGAGCACTATGAAATCAAGCCTCGGCGCAGCAAGCAAAGCCTGCTGCAGTTGCTCAACCGGCTGGTGCGGGTCAACCGGTCGCTGACCACCGAGGGCGAGCCGGACCGCGACGCCTTTGGCATTGCCTTGCGCCGAGCGCGTGAGGTGTCACGTCCGGGCAGCCTTGTCATTGTGATTTGCGACGAACGCGCGCTATCGGAAAGCGCCGAGCAACAGCTGAGCCTCTTATCGCGTCATTGCGACCTGTTGCTGCTGCCGGTATCCGATCCGCTGGATCATGCCCTGCCCGCCGCCGGTCTTTTACGTTTCGCCGAGCGTGGAGCGCAATTGGAACTCGATACGCTGAATTTCGACCTGCGCCAGGCTTACCGGGCCCAGGCTGAAGCGCGTATCGCGCGCTGGGAGCTGCTCGCGCAAAAACTGCGGGTGCTGATGATGCCGTTGAGCACTCAGAGCGAGATGGTCGAGCAACTGCGCGAATACCTGAACCCACAGAAACCGGGGAAAGGTCGATGAGCAGCCTTGATCAACTGCAACCACTGATATCCCCGCCACCGGTGGAATTCTGGCCTCCGGCACCAGGTTGGTGGTTGCTGCTTCTGTTGGTGCCGCTGATCGGTTTGGGCCTGTGGAAGCTGCGTCGTTTTATTCCGGACAGGCGCCCCGTGGTGCGTGCAGAACAGCCGCTTGACCCGGTGCGTCTTGCCGCCCTGGCGGAGCTGGCCTTGATGCCCAAACCCTACGACGGTGCGCCGGCCGGTGCCTGGCTGCAGCAACTCAACGGTTTGCTCAAACGCCTGTGCCGCAACCACTACCCCTACAGCCAGAGCCACACCCTCAACGGGCGAAAATGGCTGGCGTTCCTCGACAATCGCTGCCCGGCCGCCGGCCTGACTCGCTGGATGGTGCTGGTCGAAGGCGCCTACAAACCCGAATGCAAACTCGACGACAAGGCCATCGCCGGCCTGACCCAGGCCGTCGACACATGGATTCGCAAGCATGTTTGAGTTCGCCTGGCCGTGGATTTTCGCCCTTCTGCCGCTGCCGTGGCTGATGCGCATCGTATTGCCGGTGGCCGACAGTGGCGAACCGGCGCTCAAGGTCAGCTTCCTCAGCGACCTGGAAGGCCTCGCCGGGCGTCGCGCCCGGGCCAATCTGCCAGCATGGCGCCAGCAGGCACCGTTCATAGTGCTGTGGCTGTTGCTGCTGGTCGCGGCGGCCCGCCCGCAATGGCTCGGCGAACCCTTGCCGATTGCCGCCAGTGGCCGTGACTTGCTGGTGGCGGTGGACGTTTCCGGCTCCATGGACTTCCCTGACATGCAGTGGCAGGACGAAGAAGTCAGCCGACTGGCGTTGGTCCAGCACCTGCTCGGCGATTTCCTCGAAAGCCGCGAAGGTGACCGGGTCGGCCTGATCCTGTTCGGTAGCCAGGCCTACCTGCAGGCGCCGCTGACCTTCGACCGCCACACCGTGCGCGTCTGGCTCGATGAAGCGCGTATCGGCATTGCCGGCAAAAACACCGCCATCGGCGATGCTATCGGCCTGGCCCTCAAGCGCCTGCGCTCGCGTCCGGCAACAAGCCGCGTGCTGATTCTGGTCACCGACGGCGCCAACAATGGCGGTGAAATCGACCCGCTCACCGCAGCCCGGCTGGCGGCCAAGGAAGGCGTGAAAATCTATCCGATCGGCATTGGCGCCGATCCAGAGGAAAGCGGCTCCGTGGGTTTCCTCGGCGTGAACCCGAGCCTGGACCTCGACGAGCCGGCCCTCAAGGCCATCGCCGAAGTCACCGGCGGTCAGTACTTCCGCGCCCACGATGGCAAGGAACTGCAATCGATCAAGGACACCCTTGACCAACTGGAGCCCGTGGCCCAGCAACCGACCCAGGCCCGCCCGGCCCAAGCGCTGTATCACTGGCCGCTGGCCCTGGCGCTGTGGTTGAGCATGCTGCTGCTGGCCCCCGTACTCTGGCCGGACAACCCGTTGCAACGCCTGTTTACCAGGGATCTGTTTTTGCAAACGCAATTGCTGCCCGACTGGCGCCAGCGTCTCAAACGCCTGCGCCTGCGGAGGCGCCGATGAGTGTACTGTGGCCGTACTGGTTCCGCCCCTGGTGGCTGCTGTTGCTGCCGGTGCTTGGCTGGTTGCTCTGGCAACTCTGGCACCGCAAGAAGCGCGCCGGGCGCTGGCAAATGATCCTGCCTGCGGCCTTTCACACGACATTGCTCAGCGGTGGCAGTGGACGTGACAGTAAATTGCCCTGGATCGCCCTCGGTCTCGCGTGGCTGTTGACCGTGCTCGCCCTGCTGGGTCCGGGCTGGCAGCGTGTCGAGCAGACCAGTCAAAAGCCCGCCGATCCGCTGGTGGTGATTCTCGAGCTGACCCCGGAGATGCTCGCCACCGACGTCACACCCAACCGACTCGAACAGGCACGACGCAAGGTGCTTGATCTGCTGCAGATTCGCAGCGACGCGCAAACCGCCATCGTCGTCTACGCCGGCAGTGCCCACACACTGGTGCCGCTGTCAGATGATCTTTCCACCAGCCGCAATCTGTTGGATGCACTGAAACCGTCGTTGATGCCAGCGGCCGGTCATCGCGCCGATCTGGCGGTGCTCAAGGCCCTGGCGCTGCTCGAACAGGCTGCTTTGGGCGATGGCCGGATCCTTCTGATTGGATCGTCCCTGACCGAGCAGGAGCGGCTGGGCATCCGTCGCGCGCTGAACGGCAAATCGACTCAATTTTTGATGCTCGGCATCGGCACCGCCGAAGGCTCGCCGATCACCCAGGAAGACGGCAGCTTCCTCAAGGATGAACAAGGCGCCATTCTCGTGCCGCGCCTGGATGAGCCCGGCTTGAAAAATTTTGCCAACGACCTGGATGGGCGCTATCGCCAGGCGCGCCTGGACGATAGCGACCTGCACGCCCTTGGCCTGCTCGACGGTCCACGCCACTTGCGCAACGACGGTCAGACCTTGCGCCTGGACACATGGGCCGATCAGGGGTACTGGCTGCTGCTGCCACTGCTGCTGCTCGCGGCCTGCGCGGGGCGTCGCGGTTGGCTGTTGTGCCTGCCGCTGCTATTGGCGCTGCCTCAACCGAGCTACGCCTTCGACCTCGCAGACCTTTGGTTGCGTCCGGATCAACAAGGCTCGCATTTACTCAAGCAGAAACGCCCCGCCGAGGCCTCCCGACGCTTCGAAAGCCATCAGTGGCAAGGCGTGGCGCTCTATGAGGCCGGCGACTACGCAGGCGCCGCCGAGCGGTTTGCCGAAGGCGACGATGCCCACTCCCACTACAATCGAGGCAATGCCCTGGCCAAAAGCGGTGAGCTGGAGGCAGCCCTGGACGCTTACGAACAGGCACTGGAACGTCAACCGGACTTGCGTCCGGCACTGACCAACAAGGCGCTGGTCGAACGCCTGCTCAAGGAGAAAAATACTCCTCCTGAGCCAGACGCCGCCAGCAACGCCCGGCCCGAAGCCGAATCGCCGGAGCCACCGCCCGGTGCCGCCGCCCAACCCTCGAGCAGCGGCGAACCGAAAACCGAGGGGCAACCGAGCCGCCCGGGTGAGGAACAACCACCCACCACACCGCCGAAACCGGGGGGCAACGAGGTTCCGGGCAGCGAACTGGGTGACGAACAACACACCACACCGCCCTTGCGCCCGGCCACCGACAGTATCGAAGGTGAGCAGCGCCAGGCACTGGAGCAATGGCTGCGACAGATCCCGGATGACCCCGGTGAACTGCTCAGGCGCAAATTCTGGTACGAACAGCAACAACATCAGGATCAGGAAGAAACTCGATGACCCGCTTCACCGTTTTATTGCTCGCGCTGCTGCATGGCCTGTTGTTCTGCACCGTTCAGGCACAGGCAGCAGAACTGGTCGCCAGTGTTGATCGCAGTCGCCTGAGCTCAGGCGAGACGGTCGAGCTGACCCTGGAATCCAGCGATGTCACTCAGTTCGGCAAACCGGACCTGGCGGCGCTGGAGCCGTTGTTCGAAGTGCGCGGCACACGCCAGGTCAACCAGCTGAACACCCTGAGCGGAGAAAACCAGGCCACCACCCGCTGGATCGTCACCCTCCTGCCCCGGCAAAACGGCAGCGTGGTGATTCCGTCATTGCAACTGGGGGAACTGCAGAGCCAGCCGATCACCCTGCAAGTGGTCGAGAGCGAAACACCGGACAACCCGAACCAGCGGGCCGCGGTGTTCATCGATGCCAGCCTCGATCAAACCAGCGTGTACGTGCAGGCCCAGGCGGTCCTGACCCTGCGCATCTACCATTCGGTGTCGCTGTACGACGACAGCAGCCTGCCACCCTTGCAGATACCTGACGCACGCATCGAACAATTGGGCGACTCACGCACCTACGAAAAGGACATCGACGGCCTGCGCCATGGCGTGATCGAAATGCGCTACGCGATCTACCCGCAACACAGCGGCGAACTGATCATTCCGGCACAGGTCTTCAACGCCGCGCTGGTCGACCCACAACCGGTACAGGACGCAGCCCAGGGGCCAAAAGCCGGCAAGCTGATGCGCGTCACCTCGGCCGAACTGCTGTTGACGGTCAAGGCCAAACCCCTCACCTATCCGGCCGACGCGCCCTGGCTGCCTGCCCGCAGCCTGACCCTGAGCGAAATCTGGAACCCGGAGCCGGATCACACTCAGGTCGGCGATTCGCTGACCCGCAGCCTGACGGTGAAGGCCGAAGGCTTGTCCAGCACCCAACTGCCACCGCTACCCGGCACCGATGTCGGCGGCCTGCGCCGCTACCCGGATCAACCGGTGCTCGGCAACCAGAACAGCGAACGCGGCCTGGTCGGCAGTCGTGAAGACCGCGAGGCCCTGGTGCCGACAAGGACCGGCGCCATCGAGCTGCCCACCGTCGACGTGATCTGGTGGAACACCTTCGAAGATCATCTGGAACACAGCAGCCTGCCTGCTCGCACGCTGCACGTGGTGGCCAATCCGAGCCTGCTGGCCGACACCCCGGCCGGCGCCTCACCGGTCGATGTAGGCGCCAACAGCGAAGCACTCTGGCGCTGGAAGCTCAGTACCTTGATCCTGGCCTGCACCACCCTGCTCGGCTTTGGCCTCTGGTGGCGTGGCCGCTGGCAACCGGCGGTGGCGCGTGTCGCTCAAACCGGCCCGAGCCCGCGCACCGTGCTCGATGACCTCAAGCGCGCCTGCCAGGCCAACGACTCCCACGCCACCCGCCAGGCCCTCGACGCCTGGGCCCGCCAGCAGCCGGAAACCCTGGCCGACATGGCCGCCCGCTTCGTACCTCTGTCCGACGCCCTCGACGGCCTGAACGGCGCGCTGTACAGCGAAACCGGCCAGTACTGGCAAGGTGACGAACTGTGGCGGGCGATCAAGGCGATCCCGATGGCCGAACGGGTTCAGGACCCTGTCGGTGACAGTGGGTTGCCGCCGCTTTATCCCAAGTAAACACCGACCTGGCGACAAAGATGCATTTGTGGCGAGGGGGCTTGCCCCTGTTCGGGCGCGAAGCGGCCGTAAATCCGGGTGGCTCGGTGTACCAGGAAAAACCTGGGGCCGCTCCGCAGCCCAACGGGGGCAAGCCCCCTCGCCACAGGCAGCCGTCCTCGCCACAGAACTCCCTGCCATAAGAAGTTTGGTGTGCAACCACACCCGACCGGTTTACCAGTAAACTCTTCCCCCTTTCGCCGCCTTCATTTTTCACGCGGCCATTACCTATTTTGTAGCGGAGTTCGCCTTGCGCTTGTTTCACACCTCCGACTGGCACCTCGGGCAGAACCTGCACGGCCAGGATCGCGATTTCGAACACGGCTGTTTTCTCGAGTGGCTGTTGCGTCAATTGAAGCTCGACCAGCCGGATGTGCTGTTGATTGCCGGCGATATCTTCGACACGGTCAATCCGCCGGTCAAAGCCCAGGAGCGTCTCTACGACTTCATCGTCAGCGCCCACGAACAGCAGCCGTTGCTGACCATCGTGATGATTGCCGGCAACCACGACTCCGGCTCGCGGATCGAACTGCCCGCGCCGTTGATGCGCCGCTTGCGCACTCACGCGCTCGGTCGTGTGTTGTGGCTGGATGACGGGCAACTGGATGCCGAGCGTTTGCTGTTGCCGCTGCCGGATGCCAAGGGCAAAACCGTCGCCTGGTGCCTGGCGCTGCCGTTCCTGCGCCCTGCCGAAGTCACCGGCGCGCATCTGGGCGACAACTACCTGCGTGGCATTGGCCAAGTCCATGAATGGCTGATCGAGGCGGCGAACGCAAAGCGCAAGAAAGGCCAGGCACTGATCGCCATCAGTCACGCGCACATGGCGGGCGGTTCGGTGTCGGAAGACTCGGAGCGCAGCCTGATCATCGGCAATGCCGAAGCCCTGCCCGCCAGCCTGTTCGGGCCGAGCATCAGTTATGTGGCCCTCGGTCACTTGCACAAGCCGCAGAAGGTCAACGGCGAAGAACGCATCCGCTACAGCGGCTCGCCGATTCCGTTGTCGTTCTCCGAGATCAGCTATCAGCACCAGATCCTCGACATCAAACTCGATGGCGAAACCCTGGTCAGCGTCGAGCCGAAACTGATCCCCCGCGCGGTCAACCTGCAACGCATCGGCCCGGCGCCATTGAGCGAGATCCTGGTGCAACTGGCGGACCTGCCGAACATCGACCTGTTGGCCGACATCCAGCGCCAGCCATGGCTGGAGGTGCGGGTGCGCCTCGACGAACCGCAGCCCGACCTGCGCAATCAAGTGGAAACCGCCCTGCAAGGCAAGGCCGTGCGCCTGGTGCGCATCGCCGCCGAGTACGCCGGCAACGACGGCCGTGACGGTGTCGACGAAGGCAGCGCGCTGATCGAACTGGACCAACTCACGCCTCAGGAACTGTTCAGCCGCGCCTGGCAGGACAACTACGGCAGCGAGGTCGACGAACAGACCCTCAAGGACTTTGCCGAGCTGTTGCAGGACGTGCAGATGGAGAGCGAACAACCATGAAAATCCTCGCGATCCGCCTGAAAAACCTCGCCTCCCTGGCCGGGCCATTTGAAATCGACTTCACTGCCGAACCCCTGGCCAGTGCCGGACTGTTCGCCATCACCGGCCCCACCGGCGCTGGTAAAAGCACCTTGCTCGATGCCCTGTGCCTGGCGCTGTTTGGCGCCGTACCGCGCCTGAACAACACCGGGCGCGACGCCAAGGTGCCGGACGCCGACGGCGAAATCGCTACCGGCGACCCGCGCACCCTGCTGCGTCGCGGCACGGGTGAAGGCTATGCGGAAGTGGATTTCGTCGGCGTCGACGGCCGCCGCTACCGCGCCCGCTGGGAGGCCAATCGCGCCCGGGACAAGGCCGCTGGCAAGCTGCAGGCCAGCCGCCAGAGCTTGCGTGACATCGATCAGGATCAATTGCTCGCCAGCCAGAAAGGCGAATACAAGACTCAGCTCGAAGCCGCGCTGGGGCTGAATTTCGAACAGTTCACCCGCGCGGTAATGTTGGCGCAAAGCGAGTTCAGCGCGTTTCTCAAGGCCGACGACAACGACCGCAGCGAACTGCTGGAAAAACTCACCGATACCGCGCTCTACACTCGCCTCGGTCGTCGGGCCTTCGACAAGACCAAGGAGGCCCGCGAGACGCACAAGCTGCTGCAGGATCAGGCCAGCGGGGTAACGCCGCTGTCACCTGAAGCTCGCGCCGAACTGGATGAGCGCTTCAGCCAGGCGCAGCAACAACTCAAGACCCAACAGGCACAACTCAAGCAGCTTGAACTGCAGGACACCTGGCTCAAGGACCTGCGTCGATTGCAGGACGAGCATCTGGCCGCCAGCGAACAACTGCAATCGGCGCAGACCCACTGGGAGGCCTTGGCCAGCGAGCGGTTGAGGCTCACCCGTCTCGAACAGCTGGCCCCGCAACGGCACCAGTTCGCCCGTAAAGCCGAGGTCGACGCGCTGCTGACACCCTTGGCGGCGCAAATTGCCTTGCAGACGCAGCAACATGGCGAACTCGGTGAGCGCCAGACGCTGCTTGAGCAACAGCTCGGCAGCGCCCGGATCGCCTTGAGCGAAACCCAACAGCGACAAGCCGACAGCGCACCGTTACTGCGTCAGGCCTTCGAAGCCCAAAGCACCCTCGCCCGCCTGGCCAAGGACACCGCCCTCAGCGCCGAAGCCAGGCAACAGGCGCAACAGGCCTGCACCCAAGGCCAGGGCACGATTGAGGCCTTGCTCAGTCAGCAAGCCCGAGGCGCCGGGGACTTGCAGCGCATCGCCACGGGGCTTGAGCAAAGCACGCATCTGGCACCGCTGAGCGATGCCTGGAATGCCTATCGCGACCGGCTGCAACAGTTGATGCTGATCGGCAATCGACTGAATCAGGGCCAGGCCGAACTGGCCAGCCTCGAACAAAACGCCGCGAGCACCGACCAGGCGCTCACCGCGCAGAAGCAGCAACTGGAGGTGCTGTTCAAGGAGGCCGGTGCCGAACCGGATGCCGTCGCCGAACAGATCGGCATCCTGGGTAGCCTGTTGCAGGACAACCGCAAGCAACTGCGCGCCGTCGAAGACCTTGCGCGCCTGTGGGCCAGCCGGCAGGACCTGGACAAACGCAGCGCCGAGCTGCAACAGCGCCAGCTCACCGCGCAGCAGGAGCGCGAACGCCTGACCCAGGACGGGGTCAAGGCCAAGGCTGATCTGAGCGTTGCCGAACAGACCCTCAACGTTACTCGCGAACTGCTGGAGCGTCAGCGTCTGGCGCGCAGTGCCAGTGTCGAAGAGCTGCGCGCGCAGTTGCAGGACGATCAGCCATGTCCGGTCTGCGGCAGCAACGAGCATCCCTATCATCAGCCGGAAGCCCTGCTGCAAAGCCTCGGTCGTTTTGATGAAAGCGAACAGGCCAACGCGCAAAAGGCCGTCGACCTGCTCAAGGAAAAACTCACTGACCTGCGTGCCGAAGTCGGCGGGCTGATCGCCCAGCAAAAGGAACTGCTGCAACAGCAGGAGCAACTGGCGACCCAGCAGCAAGCCCTCGCTCCGAGCCTGGAAGCGCACCCGCTGGCGGCCCAACTGCTGAATCAGGATGCCGCCAAACGCGATGCCTGGCTCGTCCAGCAAAACAGTCAGCTCAACCAAAGCATCAACCAGGACGAGCAACGGCAGAGCGCGCTGCTCACCCTGCAACAGGATGCCGCACGCCTGACCCAGCAACTGCGCCATGCCGAAACCGCGCACCAGCAAGCGGCCCAGCACCTGAGCAATCAACAGCGCGAATTGAACAACGACCGCCAGCGTCTGGACGAAGAACTCAAGGCATTCGCCAACCTGCTGCCGGCCGAAACCCTGCAAGCGCTGCGCGTCGAACCGGCCGCGACCTTCCTGCAGCTCGACCGGCAGATCGCCGAGCGCCTGGCGCAACTCGAACAACAAAAGGAAGAACTGGCCGAGCAGCAACAGCGCCAGCAACACCTGGAGAAGGAACAGGATCGCCAGCAAAGCCGCGTGCAGCAATTGCAGGCCGCCGAACAGCAATTCACCGGGCTGGCCGAGCAGCAACAGGCGAGCCAGCACACACTCGGGCAATTACTCGGCGAACACAGCAGCGCCGAGCATTGGCAGCAGCAACTGGAACAGACCGTGGAACAGGCACGCAGCGCCGAAGCCAGCACTGCGCAGACGTTGCAAAGCGTCGTCACGCAGTCAGTGCAAATCGCCGCCGAGCTCAAGGCCCAGCGCGAACGCTTGCATGCACTGGAAGGCGAAGAACTTGAGCTCGCCGGCAAGATCGGCGACTGGCGTGCCCGTCATCCCGAGCTGGATGACGGCGGCCTGGAAAACCTGTTGAGCGTCGACGACACCCAGGTCAGCGAACTGCGCCAGCGCTTGCAGCACAGCGAGAAAGCCATCGAACAGGCCAACGTCCTGGTACAGGAGCGCAACAAACACCTGCTCAATCATCAGGCACAACAGAACGGCAACCTCGATGCCGAGCAATTGGCCAGTGCGCTGATCGACCTGCAAAACCTCGCTGCCGCCAGCGAGCAACACTGCGCCGAACTGCGCGCCGAGCAAGCCGAGGACCAGCGCCGGCAGAACGCCAATCAGGCCCTGGCGCAGCAGATTGCCGACGCCTACAACGAGTATCAACGCTGGGCACGCCTGAATGCGTTGATCGGCTCCGCCACCGGCGACACCTTCCGCAAGATCGCCCAGGCCTACAACCTCGACCTGCTGGTGCATCACGCCAACGTGCAATTGCGCCAACTGGTGCGCCGCTATCGCCTCAAGCGCGGCGGCAGCATGCTCGGGTTGCTGGTGATGGACACGGAAATGGGCGACGAACTGCGCTCGGTACACTCACTGTCCGGTGGCGAGACCTTCCTGGTGTCACTGGCGCTGGCCCTCGGTTTGGCGTCGATGGCGTCAAGCACGTTGAAAATCGAGTCGCTGTTCATCGACGAAGGCTTCGGCAGCCTCGATCCCGAATCCCTGCAACTGGCCATGGATGCCCTCGACGGCTTGCAGGCCCAGGGCCGCAAGGTCGCGGTGATTTCCCACGTACAGGAAATGCATGAACGTATTCCGGTGCAGATTCAGGTCCAGCGCCAGGGCAACGGCCTGAGTACCCTGGAGGTGAAATGAACACGCTGTATTCCTTCCGCCGCTGCCCGTACGCCATGCGCGCACGCATGGCCCTGCGTTATTCGGGAGTGGCCGTGGACATCGTCGAAGTCAGCCTGAAGGCCAAGCCCGCCGAGATGCTCGCACTGTCGGGCAAAGGCACGGTCCCGGTACTGAGCGCCGATGGCCGGGTGATCGACGAAAGCCTCGACATCATGCGCTGGGCCCTGGCTCAGAACGATCCACAGGACTGGTTGCTTAAGGATGATCCTGTCGCAGCGGAGCAAATCGCCTCTTTGATTGAACAGAACGATCAGGTGTTCAAGGTGCACTTGAATCGCTACAAGTACGCCGAGCGTTATCCCGAGCAGCCGATGGAGGTTTATCGCAGCGAGGGTGAGGTGTTCCTGCGCAGTCTGGATCAGTTGCTGGAAGGCCGCGACTATTTGCTGGCGGACCATCCGAGCCTGGCGGATGTGGCGTTGATGCCGTTTGTACGGCAGTTTGCGCATGTGGATCGCGAGTGGTTCGGGCAGACGCCTTACCTGCGCTTGCAGGCATGGCTACAGCGGCTTTTGGAGTCGGACCTGTTCACATCAATCATGAAGAAATAACCATCCCCTGTAGGAGCCAGCTTGCTGGCGAAGGTGTGTCAGTTGACGCTGTGGTGCCTGATACACCATCGCCAGCAGGCTGGCTCCTACAAAGGTCCGTGGTGCGTCGAAGACTCAGGCCAGAACCTGACACATCCCGATGGCCGAGCAATCGACCTGGAACGGGCCGAAAACCACACCTTCACTCCTGATCGGCGGATTGCCGGCCAGCATGCCCTGGGCATTGGCGTTTTCGATGTTGCGGGCAATGTTGTGGTTGGCTTCGATGGCCCGTGCCACCGAGCCTGCCGAGCCCTGGCCGATCCCCAACAGGGAGGATCCGTTGGTCATGAACGCCAGGAAGGCGATGACCCAAAGTCTGTGCCCTTTCATGCGCCGACGACTCCTGCGAGTTCAGCCTGATCAACGCTGGCATTCTGCGCACGGTGTTCAAACTGGATGCCGGGATGAGCGACCTGGATCGGTGTTTCAAAGCTGGATTGCGACTGGGCTGAAAGGCTGACCACCAGCACCATGGCAAGGTAAAGACCGATCGCCACATAGGCGCCGTGTTTGGCAGAAGTGAGAATTGCGCTGGCCATGATGTTCTCCGCAGGCATGTTTCAATGCCCACAGAATCGATCAAAAAAGCCGGGTTAACCACTCAGGGTTATCCATAGTGACCATCAACTTCATTGATCATTAAGCCAGACTATTTCACTCTTCAATAAAACTCATCAAGCGCTCGCGCGCAGCATCCGGCTCACCCGGAACAGGGTCGGCTGCCGACAGAATGGGGGTTGAATAGAGAAAAAGTAGAACCAATGCCAGACGCGTCACCATGCTGTCGATCCTTGCCGTGAGGATGAGTCAAAAAATCAGCGTCAATTTAAACTCATGGCAATGTGATATCAAGCGCGACATTAATGGCAAAGTGATGCTGTCGCAAATGCGTTATGCAGGAGCGACATCACTCTGATCGTTTTCAACACCTGTTTTTCAACATCAGGCTCTTCGATCATCAGTGACTTCCCTCCTGCATAAAGGCAGGGCTGACGTTCAGGCTTGGGTTTTGTGATCCAGCGCGGCGTAGAAGTTGGCGCTCTGTTGCAGGTACTTCGGGGTGTAGCTCTGGGTGTGGGCTTTTTTGTCGCTGATTTCAACGTTGGCACTGGCTGGCAGCGCAACGGTGGCGGAAATGGCGGAAGCGGCGATGACAGAGAAGATGTTGAAGTTCATGGCGGTATTCCTCGGATTCGGTTGGCTTGCTTGCCCGGTGGGGCTGTGAAGCAAACTTAACCCTCGAGGGTTCGTGCCTTGAAATGCTTTGTAGCAGTACCAGATATCAGCGTCATTGATAAAAGCAGGCAGGCCCCATCAACCGGGGCCTGCGGCTTATTGACGCAGCAGAAACCTGAGGTCGCTCGGGGCATCCATCGGCAGTTTTTGCACGGTCTTGCCCAGCAGACCGGTCCTGACGTCGCGTTCGACGACGACAATCTGGTTGCTCTTCTGGTTGGCGATCAACAGGAATTTGCCGCTCGGATCGAGGCTGAATTCCCGTGGATGATCGCCCTCCACCGCCCGCCGTTGCAGCTCACTGAGGTGGCCGGTCGCCGGATCGATGGCAAACACCAGCAGTTGATTGGCCGTGCCACGGTTGCTGACGTAGAGGAACTTGCCATCAGCCGAGGCATGCAACGCCGCCGCAGCCTTGTCCGATACCGGTTGCCCGGCAGCCAGATCGACCATCTGCGTCTGTTCGAGTTGGCCGTCGTGGTAATCGAACACCGCCACTTGCGCGCTCATTTCCATGGTCAGCCAGGCGTGTTTGCCATCGGCGCTGAACAGCAGGTGGCGCGGCCCGCTGCCCGGCGGCAGTTGCACGAATGCCGGGGTGGCCGGGGTCAACGGCAGTTCCGGGTTGGCCTTGGGGTCGAAGCGGTAGGCAAACACCTTGTCGGCGCCCAGGTCATTGGCGAACACGTATTTGCCGTCCGGCGACGGGATCGTCGAGTGCACGTGGGCCGAGGCCTGGCGTTCGGGATTGACCCGGCTCGCCGGGTGGCTGCTCATCTGCACCACCGGTTTGAGCTTGCCATCGGCCGCCACCGGCAATACCGCCAGGGTGCCGCCCGGGTCTTCGGCCACCGAGTAATTGCTGACAAACAAATGGCTGCCATCGATGCTGAGGCTGGAATGGGTCGGCTCGTTGCCCAGGCTTTGCACCTGGCTGATCAGGCTCAGCGCGTGGGTCTTGGGATCAATCGCGAAACTGCTGACGCGCCCTACCGGATCGGTCTGACCCGGGCCGTTTTCGTTGACCACGAACAGCTGTCGCTGATCCTTCGACAGGGTCAGCCACGACGGGTTTTCGCTCTTGAGCACTTGCAGGGGGCTGGCATCGATCTGCCCGGTGCGGCTGTCGAACGCCAGGCGGTAGATGCCCTGGCTTTGACCGGCGGTGTAGGAGCCCACCAGCAGTTGATAGTCCTCGGCGGATGCGACCTGAACGCCCATGGCGCCGATGCTGCCGGCCATCAACAGTGGCCAGAGGTTATGCATCGTCTTGGTCGTCTTCTTCGTTGTCACCGCTGACGACATCGCCCAGGCACACCAAACGGTGTTCACCCGAGTCACCGGTGATCAACCAGCTTTGCAGCGTAGAGTCGAAGGTCGCGGCCTGGACCTGCGCCGGAGTGAACTCCCAGTGTTTGGCCGCACGGCCATCCATGCATTCAATGTGCAGGTTATCGAACTCGTCGAGGGCGAATTCGAAGGCATGCAGCCCGTCGATCTCCACCATTCCGCAGTGTTCGAGGGCATTGAGCAAGGTGTCGGTTGGGGAAGTCATGGCAATCAATCTTTGAATGAGAAAGACGCAATGATAGCTCATGCACCCGACCAAAGTTTCACACAAACCTGTGGGAGCGGGCTTGCTCGCGAAAGCGCAGTGTCAGCCAACAGAGATGTTGAATGATAAACTGCATTCGCGAGCAAGCCCGCTCCCACAGGAGTTGTGTCAGCCGCTAGAGTGCCTCGCGGGACGACTGCCCATCCACCAGTCGCTGGATGCGCAGCGGATTGCCGTTCTTCAGCGCATCCGGCAGCAAGCTGTCCGGGTAGTTCTGGAAGCACACCGGGCGCAGGAAACGATCGATGGCCAGTGTGCCCACCGAGGTGCCGCGCGCATCGGACGTTGCCGGGTAAGGCCCGCCGTGGACCATCGATTCGCAGACTTCCACGCCCGTCGGATAGCCATTGAGCAGGATGCGTCCGACCTTCTGCTCCAGCAACGCCGTCAGTCCGGCGAACTGTTCGAAGTCTTCCGGCTCGCCAATGACGGTGGCGGTCAACTGGCCGTGCAGGCCATTCAGGGCGGCCATCAGTTGCGCATGATCGGCCACTTCAACCACCACCGTGGTCGGACCGAACACTTCCTCCTGCAGCACTTCATCGCCATCGAGCAGCAGGCTGACATCGGCCTTGAACAACTGCGGCTGTGCCTGATTGCCCTGTTGCGGATTGCCGGCCAGGTGCTCAATCCCCGGATGCGCGAGCAGTTTTTGCAAGCCCTGACCGTAGCTGCTCAGGGTTCCCGCATTGAGCATGGTTTGCGCCGGCTGATCGCCCATCAACCCGGCCACTTGCTGCACAAAGGCACTGAACGGCGCTGAGCGAATGCCGATCACCAGGCCCGGATTGGTGCAGAACTGGCCGCAGCCCTGAACCACCGACGCCGTTAGATCCCGGGCGACCGTGTCGGCCCGCGCCTGCAACGCCTCGGGCAAGACGATCACCGGGTTGATGCTCGACATCTCGGCAAACACCGGAATCGGTTGTGTACGGGCCGCCGCCATGTCGCACAAGGCTCGACCGCCCTTGAGCGAACCGGTGAAGCCCACGGCCTGAATCGCCGGATGCTTGACCAGCGCCTCGCCGACGCCAGCGCCATAGATCATGTTGAATACACCCGCCGGCATCCCGGTTTTCTCGGCGGCACGAATGATCGCGTCAGCCACCCATTCAGCCGTGGCCATGTGACCGCTGTGGGCCTTGAACACCACCGGGCACCCGGCGGCCAGCGCCGAGGCGGTATCGCCGCCGGCGGTGGAGAACGCCAGCGGAAAGTTGCTGGCACCGAACACCGCCACAGGCCCCAAGCCGATACGGTATTGACGCAGGTCCGGACGCGGCAACGGTTGACGCTCCGGCAATGCCCGGTCGATCCGTGCGCCGTAGAAATCACCGCGACGCAGGACTTTGGCAAACAGGCGCATCTGCCCGCTGGTGCGTCCACGCTCGCCTTGAATCCGGCCGGCGGGCAGCGCCGTCTCGCGGCAGACCACAGCGACAAAATCATCACCGAGGGCATCCAGTTCATCGGCAATGGCCTCGAGAAACTGCGCCCGTCGCTCCGCGCTCAGGCTGCGATAGGCCGGATACGCGGCCGCCGCCGCGGTGGCCGCCGCAGCGACTTCCTGCGCTGTCGCCTGATAAAAGGCGTGAGGCAAAGCCTCGCCCGTTGTTGCATCGACACTCTGCAACTTGATGCTGCCGGCGGCGCTGCGCTGGCCGCCGATGTAGTTGTGACCAAGGATCCGGGTCATGGGTAACTCCTCAAAGTGTGCCGACGGTGCCGGGCTCGAAAGCCGCTGCGACCGGTGCGATACCGTTGATCAATGGCGCGCCGAATTCAGCCTGGGTGATCTCGAACACGTCACCCGGTTGCGTGCGAATGCCGTCGGCAAAGGATAGGGTCGCCGTGCCGAAGAAGTGAATGTGCACGTCCCCCGGGCGCAGGAACTGGCTGTACTTGAAATGATGGAATTCGAGGTTGGCGAGGCTGTGGCACATGTTCGCCTCGCCACTGAGAAACTCGTTCTGCCACAGCACTTCGCCGTCGCGCAGGATGCGGCTGGTGCCCGCCAGATGCTGCGGCAGTTCGCCAACCCGCAGTTCCGGGCCATAGCTGCAGCTGCGCAGTTTCGAGTGGGCCAGGTACAGGTAGTTCTTGCGCTCCATGACGTGGTCGGAGAACTCGTTGCCCACGGCAAAACCCAGGCGATACGGCTTGCCGTCGTGACCGATCACGTACAGGCCAGCGATCTCCGGCTCTTCGCCGGCATCTTCGGCAAACGGCGGCAGGGGAAACGGCTGGCCCGGCCTGACGACGATGCCGCCATCGCCTTTGTAGAACCACTCCGGCTGCACACCGGCTTCATCCGCCGCCGGCTTACCGCCCTCCACGCCCCATTTGAAGATGCGCATGGTGTCGGTCATCGCGGTTTCATCGCCACTTTGCTGGTGCATCTTGTCCCGGGCCGAGGCGCTGCCCAGATGCGTCAGGCCCGTGCCGCTGATCAGCATGTGCGCCGGGTCCGCATGGTCCAGGGGCGGCAGGATGCGCCGTTGCGTCAGCAGTTGGGCGTAGTCATGGCTGATCCCCAGCCCCAGGCTCTGTACCTGTTGCTCAAGGCTTGCGCCCGCCTCGATCGCCGCCAATGCCAGATCGCGAACGGTGCGCGCGTCCTGTACTTCACGGATCAGGCCCGCCTCGACCACGCCGACACGGCGTTCGCCGTTACTCAATTCGAACTGAACCAAACGCATGAATTTTCTCCTGTAAACAATACGTCAGAACACCGCAGAACCCATGTGGGAGCGGGCTTGCTCGCGAAGAGGTCGTCATACCCGACATCATCGGTGACTGACACTGCGCTTTCGCGAGCAAGCCCGCTCCCACATTTGGTCGGTGTGAACCCTCAAAATCAGGTACGGGAAGCCCCACGCGCACTCGCCGCAAACTCATCGGCTGGCAGGACGTGCTTGCGTTCCAGCAGGCGATACACCACGCCAGTCAGAATCAGCCCGAACACCATCACCCCGGAGAGGAAATACAAGCCGGACGCAAGGTTGCCGGTGTACTCCTTCAACGCGCCGATCACGAACGGACCGAGGTAACCGCCGAGGTTGCCCACCGAATTGATCAACGCAATCCCCGCCGCCGCACTGGCACCGGCGAAGAAGCGGCCCGGCAAGGTCCAGAACACCGCCGTGCAGGAGAACAGTGCAAACGCCACCAGGCACAGCGCCGCCAGTTGCAGCACAGGCACCGACAGCCAGGCGCTGAGAAACAGGCCAATCGCACCCAGCACGTAAAGCACGGCGAGGTGGCCGTAGCGGTCGTTCAAGCGGTCGGAACTGCGCGGGATGATCAGCAGACCGACGATGCCAAAGATGTACGGCACCGCCGAGACGAATCCGGTCACCAGGTCGCTGCCGCCGAACTGTTTGATCAGGGTCGGCAGCCACAAACCCAGGCCATAGATGCTCAGGGTCACCGGCAGGTAGAACAGCGCCAGCAGCAGGACGCGCTTGTCCTTGAGGGCGTGCAACGGGTTGCCGTGACGGGTCTGGCCGTAGGCATCCAGATCCTTTTTCAGCTCGCCACTGAGCCAGTCCTTTTCCGCCTGGTCCATCCACTTCACTTGCTGCGGGCCGTCCGGCAGGTAACGCAGCACCGGCCAGGTCAACAGGATCGCCGGGGCACCAATGACGATGAACAGCCACTGCCAGCCGTGCAGCCCCAACACGCCGTCCATGCCCAGCAAGCCACCGGACACCGGGCCGGTGATCATCATTGCGATGGGTTGCGACAGGATGAACAGCCCGAGGATCTTGCCGCGATGGCGCACCGGGAACCATTGGGTGATGTAGTACAGAACGCCCGGGAAGAACCCGGCTTCGGCGGCGCCGAGCAAAAAGCGCATCACATAGAAGCTGTTCGGCCCCTGGACGAAGGCCATGCCGATGGTGATGGCGCCCCAGGTGACCATGATCCGCGCGAACCAGCGCCGTGCGCCGAAGCGGTCGAGCATCAGGTTGCTGGGGATTTCCAGCAGGAAGTAGCCGATGAAGAACAACCCGGCGCCAAGACCGTAGGCGGCATCGCCCAGGCCGATGTCTGCGCCCATGTGCAATTTGGCGAAGCCCACCGCGGAGCGGTCCACATAGGCGATCAGGTACAGCAGGATCAGGAAGGGAATCAGTTTCAGCGTGATGCGGCGGATAAGCCGCAGTTCCTGGCTCATGAGAACGGTCTCCGATTGTTGTTGTTATAGAACCTCGGGGGACGCCTCTCGCGAAGAATTCGCCAGGGCCATCCCTCCGTTTGAGCGGACTATATAGTAATACTATTTACCCAACAACACTTCCAAAGCGCAGAATTTGCGCTTATGTTACGCCTCAGCTCGAACAATATAGTCATACAATAAGAGAATCGATCATGTCTGATAAGAAACCCACCCTGCGCTCCGCCCAATGGTTTGGCACCGCCGACAAGAACGGCTTCATGTACCGCAGCTGGATGAAGAATCAGGGCATCGCCGACCACCAGTTCCATGGCAAGCCGATCATCGGCATCTGCAACACCTGGTCAGAACTGACCCCGTGCAACGCGCACTTCCGCCAGATCGCCGAGCACGTCAAACGCGGGGTGATCGAGGCCGGGGGCTTCCCGGTGGAATTTCCGGTGTTCTCCAACGGCGAATCGAACCTGCGCCCTACCGCCATGCTCACCCGCAACCTGGCGAGCATGGACGTGGAAGAAGCCATTCGCGGCAACCCGATTGACGGCGTCGTACTGCTGACCGGTTGCGACAAAACCACCCCGGCCCTGCTGATGGGCGCCGCCAGTTGCGACGTGCCGGCGATCGTCGTCACCGGTGGGCCGATGCTCAACGGCAAGCACAAGGGCAAGGACATTGGCTCCGGCACCGTGGTCTGGCAGCTCAGCGAACAGGTCAAGGCCGGCACCATCAGCATCGACGATTTCCTCGCGGCCGAGGGCGGCATGTCCCGCTCGGCCGGTACCTGCAACACCATGGGCACCGCCTCCACCATGGCCTGCATGGCCGAAGCGCTCGGCACCTCCCTGCCCCACAACGCGGCGATTCCGGCCGTGGACGCGCGCCGTTATGTGCTGGCGCACATGTCCGGCATGCGTGCTGTGGAGATGGTGCGCGAAGACTTGAAGCTGTCGAAGATCCTCACCAAGGAAGCCTTCGAAAACGCCATCCGCGTCAATGCCGCCATCGGCGGTTCGACCAATGCAGTGATCCACCTGAAAGCCATCGCCGGGCGCATCGGCGTCGAGCTGGACCTGGATGACTGGACCCGTATCGGTCGCGGCATGCCGACCATCGTCGACCTGCAACCGTCCGGGCGCTTCCTGATGGAAGAGTTCTATTACGCCGGTGGCTTGCCGGCGGTGCTGCGTCGCCTCGGCGAAGCCAACCTGATCCCGAACCCGAACGCCTTGACTGTCAACGGCAAGTCCATCGGCGAGAACACCAGGGACGCGCCGATCTATGGCGAGGACGAAGTGATCCGCACCCTCGACAACCCGATCCGCGCCGATGGCGGCATCTGTGTATTGCGCGGCAACCTGGCACCGCTGGGCGCCGTGCTCAAGCCGTCCGCCGCCACGCCCGAACTGATGCAGCATCGCGGCCGTGCGGTGGTGTTCGAGAACTTCGACATGTACAAGGCACGGATCAACGATCCGGAACTGGACGTGGATGCCAACTCGATCCTGGTGATGAAGAACTGCGGGCCGAAGGGTTATCCGGGCATGGCCGAAGTGGGCAACATGGGCCTGCCGGCCAAGCTGCTGGCCCTGGGTGTGACGGACATGGTGCGTATTTCCGATGCACGCATGAGTGGCACGGCGTACGGCACGGTTGTGCTGCACGTCGCCCCGGAGGCCGCTGCCGGCGGTCCGCTGGCCGCAGTGAAGGAAGGCGACTGGATCGAACTCGATTGTGCCAGCGGCCGTTTGCACCTGGATATTGCGGACACCGAGCTGGCCGCGCGCATGGCCGATCTGCAACCGCCACAGAACCTGATCGTCGGTGGGTATCGTCAGTTGTACATCGACCACGTGCTGCAAGCGGACCAGGGTTGCGACTTCGACTTCCTGGTCGGTTGCCGTGGGGCCGAGGTGCCGCGCCACTCCCACTGACACCCCCCTTGTAGGAGCGAGCTTGCTCGCGATGGACCCGAGACCGCCGCGGGGTGTCAGGTTCCCCACGTTATCGTTGACGTCCATCGCGAGCGAGCTCGCTCCTACAGTCGACTCGCCGCGCCTGCTATCATGCGCGACACCTCTTCGCACAGGACCGTGCCGCTTCCCATGGATTACCGCAAACCCTCCGACCGCAAAAGCATGCACTCGCGCATCGTCCAGGAACTGGGCATGCAGATCGTCTCGGGACGTTTCCTGCCCGACGACAAACTGCCCGCCGAAGCGCTGTTGTGCGAAGAATATGCGGTCAGCCGGCCGGTGCTGCGTGAAGCCACCCGGGTACTGGTCGCCAAGGGCCTGGTGTATTCCCGCCCGCGGGTCGGCACCGTGGTCAAGCCGCGCAAGGACTGGCACATGCTCGATCCGGACGTGCTGCACTGGTTGATGCAGAGCAGTCCGCAGAATCAGTTTTTCGACCTGCTGACCAGCGTGCGCAGCATCATCGAACCGGCCGCTGCCGCCCTCGCCGCGCAATTCGCCACGGAGGCGGACATTGCCTCCATTGGTGAAGCCTACCAACGCATGGAAGCCGCCCCGACGCCAGAGGCGCTATTGCAGCCGGACCTGGATTTCCACAGTCGCATCGCCGATGCCACGCACAACGACTTGCTGGCCAACCTGTGCAACATGCTCTCGGTGGCCATCGCCGAAGCCTTGAAGCATTCGAACCAGCGGCCGAACCTGCATGAACTGGCGCTGCCCCGGCACAAGGCGATCCTGACCGCCATCGAAAACCGCGATGCCCTCGGCGCGCGGCATGCGACGTTGGTGCAGCTGGACGATGCCCGCAGCGCGCTGAATGTGGTGCTCGGCAGCGATCCCGCCTGATCACCGGCCCCTTGTAGGAGCGAGCTTGCTCGCGATGGAGTATCAGTCGGAGTCAATGTAGCTGACACACCATCGCGAGCAAGCTCGCTCCTACAACAGGGAATGGTGTGAATTTGAGATATAAAAAAAGCCGCAACCCTGAGGTTGCGGCTTTTTTGTTTCAGCTGTCGATCAGTGGGCGAACAACGAATTGCCCTTCTGCCCCGCCAGTTTCTCCGGCTTGATCAGGAACCGCGCCAGTGCCGGCAACAGCCACAGCGCACCGAACATGTTCCACAGCAACATGAAGGTCAGCATCAGACCCATGTCGGCCTGGAACTTGATGGCCGAGAAGATCCAGGTGCACACGCCGATGGCCAGGCACAGACCGGTGAACAGCACCGCCTTACCGGTGGACTTCAGTGTCTGGTAGTACGCCTCTTGCAGCGGCAGGCCGGCACGCAGGAAGCTTTCCAGGCGGCTGTAGATGTAGATGCCGTAGTCCACGCCAATCCCCACCCCGAGCGCCACGACCGGCAGGGTCGCCACTTTCACGCCGATACCCATGAAGGCCATCAGGGCATTGCCGAGTACCGAGGTCAGCACCAGCGGCAGCACGATGCACAAGGTCGCCGCCCACGAACGGAAGGTGATCATGCACATGACCGCGACGCAGATGTACACCAGGACCAGAATGGTCAGTTCGGACTTCTTGATCACCTCGTTGGTGGCCGCCTCGATCCCGGCGTTACCGGCAGCGAGGATGAACTCCAGGCCTTCCTTGTTGTTTTCCTTGGCGAACTCCTGCACCGCATGTACCGCGCGATCCAGGGTCTCGGCCTTGTGATCGTTGAGGAACACCAGCACCGGCGCCACGGAACAGCTGTTGTTGTACAGGCCGTCAGCGCGGGCAATGGAGTTGTTCAGCACATCTGGGTTACGCGACAGGGTTTCCCATTTCAGGTTGCCCTCGTTCATGCCCTTGATCATTTGCTTGGACACGGTCACCAGGGAAATCGCCGACTGCACGCCCTCGGTGTTCTGCATCTTCCACATCAGCTCGTCGATCGGCGCCATGGCTTCGTAGCGCGAACAGCCTTCGGACTTGGTCTTGACCATCACCACCAACACGTCGGAGCTGGTGGAGTAGTTGTTGATGATGAAGTTGTTGTCCTTGTTGTAGCGCGAGTCCGGACGCAGCTCCGGGGCACCCTGGTCGAGGTCGCCGATTTTCAGGTTCTGGCTGTACCACAGGCCGCCGCCAAAGGCGATCAGTGCCAGCAGAATGGAAACCGGGGCCACTTTCGCGCTGGCAAAGTTCGACAACAGGCGCCAGAACGGATGCTCGCGAGTCGCGTCCTTTTTGCTGCGGTCGACGGCACGCTTGCTGATGCCGACATAGGAAATCGCCACTGGCAACAGGATCAGGTTGGTGAACACGATCACCGCCACACCGATGGATGCGCCGATGGCCAGCTCACGGATCACACCGATATCGATGATCAGCAGCGTGATGAAACCCACGGCATCGGCGAGGATCGCGATCATCCCCGGCAGGAACAGTTGACGGAAGGTGCGACGCGCCGCCGTCAGGGCGTTGTCCGCCTCACTCGATTGCAGGGCGATCCCATTGATCTTCTGCACGCCGTGGGAAATACCGATGGCGAAGATCAGGAACGGTACCAACATCGAATAGGGATCGAGCCCGAAGCCGAAGAAGTGCATCAAGCCCAGTTGCCAGACCACTGCCACCAGCGTCGTACTCAACACGGCGACGGTACTGCGCAGGCAATTGGTGAACCACAGCAAGAGGATCAGGGTGATGACGAAGGCAACGCCGAAGAACATCACCACCATCACCAGGCCATCGATGAGGTCACCGACTTTCTTGGCGAAACCGACGATGTGGATCTTCACGTTCGGGTTCTGTGCTTCGAACTTGGTGCGGATCTTGTCCTCAAGCTCGTGGGAGAACTGGCGATAGTCCAGCGCCAGCAGCTTGCCCTGGTCCTGCGGGTCCGGATAGGACTCCAGCAACGGAATGTCGACGATGCTCGACTTGAAATCGTTGGACACCAACCGCCCGACCTGACCCGACTTGAGCACGTTGTTGCGCAACAGATCGAGGCTGGCCTGGGAGCCGTTGTAGCTTTGCGGAATCACTTCACCGCCGGCGAAGCCCTCTTCCGTCACTTCGGTCCAGCGAACGCTGGGGCTCCACAGCGACTTGAGGCCGGAACGGTCGACGCCGGAGATGTAGAACACTTCGTCGTTGATCTGACGCAGGGTCTCCATGTACTCCTTGGAGAAGATGTCGCCATCGGTGGCTTCCACCGAGATCCGCACGGTGTTGCCCAGGTTCGCCAGATCGTTGCGGTGCTCCATCATCTTCTGGATGAAGGGGTGCTCCAGCGGGATCATTTTTTCGAAGCTGGTGGACGGACGGATCAGCGTCGCCTGCCAGAACAGAAAAATACTGACCAGCAGGCAGATCGTGATCACTGCCGGGCGGTTGTTGAAGATCAGGCGCTCGAGGAACGTCGCCTTGTCCTGGTGATGAGTACTCAAGGAAGTCATAGCTCCGCCTTCTTATTATTAACCCGGCTCATTTGCCCGACTCGGTGCCGCTTGGCGAAGTGACGCGAACGCCGCCCTGCCCGGCCAGAACCAGATTGCCATTGCCTGCCGCAGTCACTGCCGAGACGGAAATACGGTCCGGACGGTTGACCACCTTGAAGGTTTCGCCATTGTCACTGCTGCGAATGACCGAACCGCCGTTGCCGACGATCACGATGGAACCATCGTCGAGCAGCGTACCGCCGGACAGCCCGAACTCCAGGTCGCCACGTTCAGCCTTGAGCTCGACCTGGTCCCAGGTGGTGCCGAAATCCGTGGAACGGTAAAGATTGCCGCGCAGGCCGTAGGCCAGCAACGTATTGGACTGCGCCGTACCGATCACGCCGAACAGCGAGCCTTCGTAAGGGCCTTCGAGTTTCTCCCAGGTCTGGCCCCAGTCCGCGGAGCGGAACATGCTGCCCTGCTCACCGACGATGAACAGCCCGGCGTCCTTGACCGCGGCGATCGCGTTCAGGTGGTACTGGTCTTCGTTGTCCAGGCGGTCGCTGGCGTCTTCCCAATGCTTGCCACCGTCGGTGGTTTCCATCAGCGAGCCGTAGGCGCCCACGGCAAAGCCGCTGTCGACGTCCTTGAACCAGACATCGAGCAGCGGCGATTCGCGTTTCAGATCTTCGAATTGCTTGGTCCAGGTCGCGCCGCCGTCCTCGCTCGCGAGGATCTGCGCGTCATGGCCGACGGCCCAGCCGTGCATGTCATCGACGAAGAACACCGACGTCAGCAGGGCCCGGGTCGGGACCTTGGCCTGGGTCCAGGTAGCGCCCTGGTCATCGGAATACAGGATGTGCCCACGATCCCCGACCGCCACCAGGCGCTTGCCGGCGTGGACGACATCGAGCATCAGGCTTTTGGCGGCCTTGGCCGATTCAATGGAATAGACAACATCGGATGCTGGCGCCGCCGCGGCCAGCGCAGGCGCCGACAGCATGGCAGAGCCCAACAGCGAGAGCGCTGTGGCCAGCAACGCGAATTTGCGTAATGCCGGCGGGCGGCAGATACCCACACCCATGACAGGCTCACTCATAGACCTTCTCCCATTATTATTGTTAGGTCGTTCAACCTTACTGGGCGCCGCAAGGGTGCGTGTCCGGACCGGCTGTTTCAGAGCATAGTCCTGAAACCCGCAATCCAGAGCCCCTTCGGAAGCTGGCCTATCCTATCGGTGTTTTTTAATGTCTGACAATCGACGCCACGTTATGTTTTGTTAACCGGGGGGATGGGGGTGGGGTTCTGAATGGTTGGGTATCAGGT
>NZ_JAGYGG010000089.1:0-1615 GCF_019947335.1 Pseudomonas sp. BF-R-24 | reverse complement strand
GTTTAACATTCGACATCTACGTTGACTGATAGACCGCTTTCGCGAGCAAGCCCGCTCCCACATCAGCCCGTGTGCCAATTCAAAAAATTGCGCTTCTCCTGCCCGATAGGGCGCTGTCGACTCGATCCAGGTTTTTCGATAGCCGGCTAAATTCTCTGAACTTTCAAAAAAAGCCTCGGGTCAACCCAAGTAACCACGCCTGGGACGAGCGTTTCAAAATACCCCGCAATTGATGGTTTCAGCGCCCTGCCCAGGGTGGACTTCGACGTTTTTCAGGAACTGGCCCAATGGAGTTGAAGACCATGAAAACCCGAATCGCAAACCCCTCATTCACCTGTTCGCGTAGCCTCAAACTGGCGGCGTTGGCCCTGGGCAGCAGCCTGGTCCTGGCCGGCTGCGCCGGTAACCCGCCGACCGAGCAGTACGCGGTCACCCAATCGGCCGTCAACGACGCCGTGAGCGCCGGCGGCACCGAGTTCGCCGCCGTGGAAATGAAGTCGGCCCAGGACAAGCTCAAGCAAGCCGAAATCGCCATGCACGACAAAAAATACGACCAGGCCCGGATACTCGCCGAACAGGCCGAGTGGGACGCTCGCGTGGCCGAGCGCAAGGCCCAGGCGATGAAGGCCGAACAATCAGTGAAGGACGCGCAGAAAGGCGTTCAGGAATTGCGTCAGGAAAGCCAGCGCACCGTTCAGTAAGCGGCGCGGCACCACGCATTCCCACTCGACTAAAAGGACGAAATCATGAAATCCAATCAATTGATGATCCCTGCCCTGCTGGCTGTCACCGTAACCCTGGCAGCCTGCTCCACACCACCGAACGCCAACCTCGAACAGGCCCGCACCAACTACACCGGCCTGCAAACCGATCCGCAAGCGGCCAAGGTTGCGGCCCTGGAAACCAAGGAAGCCAGCGACTATCTGGACAAGGCCGATAAGGCCTACAAGGACAAGGAGGACGTGACCACGGTCGACCAGCTTGCCTATTTGACCAACCAGCGCGTCGAAGTGGCCAAGCAGACCATCGCCCTGCGCACCGCCGAGGCCAGCCTGAAAGATGCCTCGGCGCAACGGGCTCAGGCGCGCCTTGACGCCCGTGATCAGCAGATCAAACAGTTGAAGGACAGCCTCAACGCCAGGCAGACCGATCGCGGGACACTGGTGACCTTCGGTGATGTGCTGTTCGCCACCGACAAGGCCGAGCTGAAATCCAACGGCCTGGCGAACATCAACAAACTGGCGCAGTACCTACAGGAAAACCCCGAGCGCAAAGTGATTGTCGAGGGCTATACCGACAGCACCGGTACGGCGTCGCACAACCAGTCGCTGTCGGAACGTCGCGCGGGTTCCGTGCGTGCGGCACTGGTGAAGATGGGCGTTGATCCTGCGCGTATCGTCGCCCAGGGTTACGGCAAGGAGTATCCGGTGGCGGATAACAGCAGCACTTCGGGCCGGGCGATGAACCGTCGGGTGGAGGTGACCATCTCCAATGACAATCAGCCGGTAATGCCGCGTTCGGCGGTGAGTTCATACACCCAGTAATCCACAACACAAACCAATGTGGGAGCGGGCTTGCTCGCGAAGGCGGTGTATCAGTCAACATTATTGTTGAA
>NZ_JAGYGG010000088.1:0-1445 GCF_019947335.1 Pseudomonas sp. BF-R-24 | reverse complement strand
GTGATCAGATGCCCGCCGGCATCCAGTACCGCAATGGTCAAGGGTGCCGCAGAGATTGCACGCCCGGCGGTGATGGCCTCGTTGACCAGGTTGACTGCGACTTTCAAGGTTAAAGCGCTCATGGTGCCGTCCTCATTTTGTTTTTCGGAAAGTCGGTGGACTGCGCCGTTGTGCCGCAGCCCGATGCAACAAATAGAACACAATGAATTATTTTTTTGTATACAATAATCATCGAAAGGCGCCACATGCGACGAAAAGCCACAGCAGAACGGGCTTCCGACGAATGAAACAAGCGCTTGAGAAAATGGATTGACCTGCGCCGTCCGCCGTGAATACACTCTGCGCAAAGCCACTTGTATACAATTACAAAACGTAAAGAGGCACAAAACCATGAGCAAAATGAGAGCAATCGAAGCCGCCGTTCTGGTGATGCGCCGCGAAGGGGTCGATACCGCTTTTGGCATCCCGGGTGCCGCCATCAACCCGTTGTACTCCGCCCTGCAAAAGGTCGGCGGCATCGATCACGTACTCGCTCGCCACGTTGAAGGCGCCTCGCACATGGCCGAGGGCTACACCCGCACCAAGGCCGGCAACATCGGCGTGTGCATCGGCACTTCCGGCCCTGCCGGTACCGACATGGTCACCGGGCTCTACAGCGCCTCGGCCGACTCGATTCCAATCCTCTGCATCACAGGCCAGGCACCCCGCGCCCGTATGCACAAGGAAGACTTCCAGGCTGTCGATATCACCACCATCGTCAAGCCAGTCACCAAGTGGTCGACCACCGTCATGGAACCGGGCCAGGTGCCTTACGCGTTCCAGAAAGCTTTCTATGAAATGCGCTCCGGCCGTCCGGGCCCGGTGCTGATCGACCTGCCGTTCGACGTGCAGATGGCCGAAATCGAATTCGACATCGACGCCTACCAGCCACTGCCATTGGCCAAGCCGAGCGCTACCCGCGTCCAGATTGAAAAGGCCCTGGCCATGCTGGATCAGGCCGAGCGTCCATTGCTGGTGGCCGGTGGCGGCATCATCAATGCCGATGCCGCCGATCTGCTGGTGGAGTTCGCCGAACTGACCGGTATTCCAGTGATCCCGACCCTGATGGGCTGGGGCGCCATCCCGGACGATCACCCGTTGATGGTAGGCATGGTTGGCTTGCAGACGTCGCACCGCTACGGCAACGCCACCATGCTCAAGTCCGACGTGGTTCTGGGCGTAGGCAACCGCTGGGCCAACCGTCATACCGGTTCCGTTGACGTGTACACCGAAGGCCGCAAGTTCATTCATGTTGATATCGAACCGACCCAGATCGGCCGCGTGTTCACCCCGGACCTGGGCATCGTTTCCGACGCTGCCGCCGCGCTGACCGTGTTCATCGAAGTCGCTCGCGAATGGCAAGCCGCCGGCAAGCTGAAGAACCGCAGCGCCTGGTTGCAAGACTG
>NZ_JAGYGG010000086.1:0-1922 GCF_019947335.1 Pseudomonas sp. BF-R-24 | reverse complement strand
TTGTGCGCCAGGCATGGCGCGTTGCGCGTAAGCGCAACCAGCTTGGCTGTGGTGGCCTCGCTGGTGACTTGGAGGTGAAAGTCCTCTACACACCCGGCAAGGGGAAGTGTTAGCCAGAGGCAAGGGTGTCGCGGGTGACTGCGAATCTGAAGGAAGCCCGAGGCAAATTGCTGGCCTGACGAACAGGAAGCGGATAGAGGCGGTGCAGCGGGGTAAGAAGGCAAGCATCTTCAAAGCCCGATACTTGCACAGAACGCTGTGACGTAGATCCGACAGGCATAAGCAGGAAGGTCGCGCGAATTACCCTGGGAGATCTGCACGTTTGCCATTGTGCTACCGAGCGTCGAGAGGCGACGGGATGAGCGTGCAGAAGTCAGCCGAAGCCGTAGTAAGTGGCGAGTAACCCCGTCACCAAGGGCCGAACAGGTTATGCCGCCAGTAGGCGTCAGAGTCTCGTCGAATGTTGAAACGCAGAATATTCTCCCAGAGAAAACTGTTACCCCAAGTCCCGGACGGTATCCGAGGATGACGGCTGATAGGGCGCAAGCATCGACGGCGTCTGTGACGTGGACGAACGCGGAGCCGGACACGCTGATGGCGCGAGTGCTTGCACCCGCCAACCTCAAGCGTGCGTATCAACGCGTAGTCAGCAACAAGGGCGCACCGGGTGCCGATGGCATGCCGGTCGACCAATTGGCAGGCTACGTGAAACAGTATTGGCCGATCCTCAAGACGCGGTTGCTGGCCGGCGAGTACCAACCGCAAGGTGTACGCGCCGTCGACATCCCCAAACCCAAAGGCGGAACACGGCAACTGGGCATTCCCTGTGTCGTGGATCGCCTGATCCAACAGGCTTTGCTGCAACAGCTCACACCTATCTTTGATCCGCTGTTCTCGGACTACAGCTACGGCTTTCGTCCGGGCAGAAACGCTCATCAAGCTATCGAAACAGCCCGTGCCCACGCGGCGGCGGGTCACCGCTGGTGCGTGGAACTCGATCTGGAGAAGTTCTTTGATCGGGTTAATCATGATGTTCTGATGGCCCATGTTGCGCGTCAAATCGAAGACAAACGCGTCCTCACGCTGATCCGTCGCTACCTCGAAGCGGGAACGATGTCAGGCGGTCTCGTCAGCCGACGGCAGGAAGGGACGCCGCAAGGCGGCCCGCTCTCGCCGTTGCTGTCGAATATCCTGCTCAACGAACTTGATCGTGAATTGGAGCGGCGGGGCCATCACTTTGTGCGGTATGCCGATGACGCGAACATTTATGTGCGCAGTCGTCGTGCAGGTGAACGGGTGATGGCCAGCGTTGAGCGTTTCCTGAGTGAGCGCCTGAAACTGACGCTGAACCGGGAAAAGAGCCGAGTAGCCGGGTCGTGGATGTGTGAATACTTGGGCTATGGGATGAGCTGGCATCAACAGCCGAGACTAAGAGTGGCAACGATGAGTCTGGATCGCTTACGCGACCGACTTCGAAGCCTGCTGCGCACAACGCGAAGCCACAAAGTGGCGAGCGTCATCGAGCGGATAAACCCCGTACTGCGCGGTTGGGCTGGCTACTTCAAGCTGAGTCAGAGCAAGCGGCCACTTGAGGATCTTGATGGCTGGGTGCGTCACAAACTTCGCTGTATCATCTGGCGCCAATGGAAGCAGCCCTCGACGAGGGCGCGCAACTTGATGCGTCTAGGGCTCAACGAAGCCCGTGCTTGTCACTCAGCATTCAACGGTCGAGGCCCTTGGTGGAATTCGGGAGCACCCCATATGAATCAGGCGCTGCCGAAGAAACTCTGGGATCAACTCGGGCTGGTCTCAATACTGGACACGATAACCCGGCTTAACCGCTTAACCTGAACCGCCGTATACGGAACCGTACGTACGGTGGTGTGAGAGGACGGCGGATGTAAATCCGCCTCCTACTCGAT
>NZ_JAGYGG010000085.1:0-2295 GCF_019947335.1 Pseudomonas sp. BF-R-24 | reverse complement strand
GTTGTCGACTGACACAACGCCTTCGCGAGCAAGCCCGCTCCCACAGGTTTTTGCAGTGAACACAGGGTTCGCGGTGTTAGCGGGAAATGAGGCCGTGATCGATGGCGTATTTGACCAGCGCCGCCGGCTTGTCGATGTTGAGTTTGCGCCGGATGCTCAAGCGGTGTGTCTCCACCGTGCGCACGCTGATGTCCAGTTCCCGGGCCATTTCCTTGTTGTTCAACCCCTGCGCCATCTTCGACAGCACCTGGCTTTCCCTAGGGGTCAGTTCGTTGTCGGTGTTCCTGTCGGCGATCAGCCGCTGGGCGATTTCGGCGCTGTAGAAGGTTCCCCCGCTGGTAATGGCCTCGATGGCGGCGATGATTTCCCTTGACGGGGCGTTCTTGAGCACGTAGCCGCTGGCGCCGGAGCGCACCGACTCGCTCACGTATTCGTAATTGTCGTACATGCTCAGCACCAGCACCTTGAGCGATGGGTACTGGCTGCGCAGCACGCGGGTCAGTTCCAGGCCGTTCATGTCCGGCAGGCTGATGTCGACCAGCAGCAGGTCCGGCTGGCAACGTCCGACCATCTCGATGGCCGCGGCGCCGTTTTCCGCTTCGCCGACCATTTCCAGGGGCGACATCACGGCCAGCAGCGCCTTGATGCCGTCGCGGACCAGGGAGTGATCGTCGACCAGGGCGACGCGGATCGGGGAAGGCAGGTTCATCGCAGCTATTCACTCTTGTAGTTTTGGGCCGGGTCAGCGTTATGCGTCTGGTTTCATTGGCAGCCGCACGTCCAGCTCACTTCTGCCCGGCATCGAAATCAAATCGAAGCGCCCACCAAAATGTTCGACGCGCTCGCGGATGTTACGCAAGCCAATGCCGGCCTGGCGACGTTCTACCTGGGCTACGTTGAAACCAATGCCGTCATCGACCACCGTCAGCCGCACCGACTGTTCGCAGCCGCGCAGTGTAATGGACACGTTCTTCGCCTGGGCGTGGCGTTCAATATTGGTCAGGCCTTCCTGGACGATGCGGAACAGCGAAACAGCCGCGCCGTCGACCAGTTGGCAGTCGAATTCATTTTCGTCATAGGTCACGGTCAGCCCGCTGCGCTGCTCGAATTCGGCAGCCAATTGGCCGATGGCCGCCGGCAGGCCGAGGGTGTCGAG
Organism: Pseudomonas sp. BF-R-24; assembly: GCF_019947335.1. Classification (NCBI taxonomy): domain Bacteria; kingdom Pseudomonadati; phylum Pseudomonadota; class Gammaproteobacteria; order Pseudomonadales; family Pseudomonadaceae; genus Pseudomonas; species Pseudomonas sp. BF-R-24. Next base: position 1,139 of record NZ_JAGYGG010000085.1, on the reverse strand, counting down.
CAGGGATGAGCGCAGGTCGTGGGAGAGGCTGCGGACTTCGCCGATGGCATCGCCCAGGCGCTCGGTGGCGTCTTTCAACGTGCTCAAGCCCTTGTCGGGGGCCTGTCCGCGTTCCAGCAGATGGCTGGCCAGTTCGAATTGGAACTTGATCGAGACCAGCACCTGGCTGATGCCGTCGTGCAACTCGCGGGACACCCGTGATCGTTCCTCTTCCTGCAGGCTGACGATGCGCTGGGTCAGGCGCTGCAGTTTCTTGTCCGCCAGCCGATGTTCGCTGACGTTGAGGGTCATGCCGGTGGCGAATACGAACAGCACCGCGACGAGGGCGACCACGGCAATCGCCATCATGGTCTTGCGGATGCCCATGGCCACTTCGGCACGGGCCTGCTGAGTGGCGCGTTCGACATCCTCGAGGTAGATGCCGGTACCGAGCATCCAGCCCCAGCGATCGAGCATCACCACGTAGGCGAGCTTGTCGGTCACCTGGCCGGAGGAGGGTTTGTTCCAGGCATAGCGTTGAAAACCTTCCCCCGATTGCGCGCTTTTGAGCAGCGCCTGGATCACCGGCAGGCCGTGGGGATCTTTCATGTCCCATAAGTATTGGCCTACCAGTTCCGACTGGCGCGCATGCATCAGGCTGCGGCCTTCGTGGTCGTAGACGAAGAAGTAGCCGTTGATGCCAAAGCTGAGCTTGCGCAGTTCTTCCAGCACTTGTTGTTGGGCACGGGCATCGCCGTGGCCGTCGTCGTACAGGGGCGCGATCAGGCTCTGGGCCATTTCCACGTAGTTTTTCAGCTCCGCGCGCTTGCTCGCCAGAATGCTGTCTTCGATCAGTTGTGCCTGCTGATCGCCCAATTGGCGATTGAGGGAAATCACCAGCGCGCAGATGACGGCAATGGCCAGCACCAGCGGCAGAATCCCGAGGGCGACGATCTTGTGTTTGAGCTGCATGTTGACTCCTGCCCGCGCGAAGGCTCGGGATCATATGCCAAAGATACATAGCCTTGTTGGACGGAATGACCGTTGGCCGGGGTGAAATGCGAAACCAATGTGGGAGCGGGCTTGCTCGCGAAAGCGGTGGGTCAGCTGACATCAATATTGACTGATCCACCGCCTTCGCGAGCAAGCCCGCCCCCACA
>NZ_JAGYGG010000084.1:0-2756 GCF_019947335.1 Pseudomonas sp. BF-R-24 | reverse complement strand
AGAAGAAGGTTGTGCCTTGCGCCGCCAGTTCGTCGATGCTCGGCGTCGGCATGCCGCGACCCACACCGCCGCCATAGGGGCCCAGGTCACCGTAGCCGGTATCGTCGGATACGATAAAAAGGATGTTGGGTTTTTCTGTCTGCGCTGCCTGGGTAAGGTTAATTGCCATCAGGAGGGAACATGCTAGGTACAATCTAGTGCGGTGCGAGAGCCTATTCATGTGGATTTCCTTTCTCAAGTTCCGATCCTGGTTGCGGCCGCTCAAACATCGAGAGCAATACAACAAGGAACTTCGTCAGTAATCCCCCCAACTTTTAGCCCGGACGGTTCAAGGGAACGGTGTAACGATTGGACCGAATCCCTCTTACCGTTCAACGCGCTCGTGAAGCCTAGTACGAAAAATTTCTATCTGTCTTATTTGGGTGGCGTAATTAGAGTCATTCGTCGACTATTTCGGCCTGTAGGCCGCTGCGGCGCGACCCCGTACACCTCAGTAATGCACCCGAAGAAAGCTGAAAGATGCGACACCTCCACTGACTGCTTTTGGCTGTGGATTCAACCGGTCGAAGCGGACAGAAGTAGGTCACCAAGATGTTGCTCGTGGTGCGATCGTCAAAGGTCTGTGATGGAGAGCGATTGTCTTCGCGATCAAGAGGCTGCGATTGAAATACCCGTCCGGGCAACAAGTGTTTCGGACGCGACCATGAACTGGCTGATATGCGCTTCAGTCATGCCTGTAGACGGCAGGATCGCTTGGCCTTTGTTGTTGAACATCGCGCCGCTGCGATCCTCGATCTCAGGGGCAACCAGTAGCGGGACGATTCTCATTGCATAAGTTTCGGCGGTAGGTGTCAGCAGCCCGATCAGGCCCTCCGCGATGCGCGACTTCAGCGAGCCCTTGCCGAAAAAGTTATCGCGGATACTGGTTTTGATAAGGCCGGGATTCAGGCCAAAAACGCCTAAGTGCGGGTAGCGCTTCACCGCATCCAGAACGAGCATTTCGTTGCCGGCCACAGTGTTCATATGCGCGGACATGGCCTTGTAGGACCTTTCAGCATTGAGGTCGTCGAACGTCCCTATCTGGCCCGTACCGGGATACCCCACGACAATCACCCTTGGTTTGCTCGTAATTTTGAGCCTGTCTGCACCCAACTTCGGGCCGACGCTGCGCAGGATGACCATACGGTTCAGATAACTGACCGCCAAATCGCGCTCAATGCCCTCTGCTGTTTCCTGGCGTTGGGAGGCGGCAAAAATACCGGTGGTGAAAATGAGCAGGTCCAGGGATTCCACCGGCAGCAGCTTGGCAACCCGCAGAGCCTCACTCATCAGGCTCAGATCCGCCTGGAGAAATTCGATGCCCTGCGTGCCAGCATCGCGAAAGGTTTGCCCAACGACCAGGATGCGAGCGCCGCGAGAGGCCAGCAAGCGACTCAGTGCCTGACCGATGCCACCGGTGCCACCCACGACGGCAACCCGCATCCCTTTGAGGTCAAGGTTTTCTGCATCGACATGGCGCCACGTCAGGCTGGTGTCACGCTTCATATGATGGCTCTCAAATAAATTGCTGGAGACGCATCATCCGCCTTATTGTTTTTGGGATAAATATGGATTTTTGGATTTTACTGATCCATTTATGGGGCAATAAGCGTGGATTTTCTGAATGATATGGCGTTGTTTGTCGAAGTCGTCAAAGCGAAAGGGTTTCGCGGGGCCTCCGAGGTAACTGGCATCCCGAATTCCACCTTGTCACGGCGAATCAGTCTGCTGGAAAAGGCAATCGGGTTGCGGTTGTTGCATCGCACGACTCGCAAGGTCGAGTTGACTGAAGCCGGGCAGATCTACTTCGAACGGTGCAAGCGCATTGTCGAGGAGGCTCGGCTGGCGCATGAGCAGCTTGGAGAGATGGTGGCTCAACCGAGTGGGGTGCTACGAGTTTCTTTGCCTGTGGATTTTACCGTCACTTACCTGGCTCCTCTGCTCACAGAGTTCGCTGGTCTCTATCCAGGGATCACCTTCGATCTGGACCTCACCCCTCGGCGCGTCGACCTGGTGAGCGAACCCTTCGACGTCGCAATCCGGATGGGGGAATCCGAAAGCTCACAGCTGATCGCACGACCTCTGGCTTCGCTCACGTCTTATTTGTATGCGTCGCCACATTACCTGGAGGTTTCAGGCGTGCCGGACTCACCTGGTGATCTTGAATGGCATCAGTGTCTGAACATTCAGAAGGCCGGGACGTGGGAGCTGAACGATGGTGTACGAACCATCTCGGTAGCGGTTGGAGGACGCTTCATGGTCAACAGCGTCGGTTTGATTCGACGGCTGGCGGCACTCGATCAGGGCATCGTACTGATGCCCGAGGAAATCGTGGCTAATGAGCTGGGCAATGGTCAACTTTGTCGTGTCATGCCTGAATGGAAGGGAGCGCCGATGACTGTCTATGCCGTTACCGAGACTCGATTACTGCCTGCCAAGACTCAACTTTTTATCGATTTCCTCCGGGCACGTCTGGGATGACCGCGCCAGTCATCACGCGCTGGCTAGAGGCGGATTCTACTGTGCATTCAACCGACCGCTTTTGGCTGTGGATTCAACCGGTCGATGCAACACAACTAAATTCTGTGTAAGCAGAAGGAGTGTTGCAGATGAAGCAGAGACCTCGGATCTATTACACCGAAAGCCAGAAAAAACTGATGTGGGATCACTGGCAGAAAGGCGACTCTCTCCAGCACATAGCCCAACTATTTGATCGA
>NZ_JAGYGG010000083.1:0-3249 GCF_019947335.1 Pseudomonas sp. BF-R-24 | reverse complement strand
CCATTGGCGAAACCACCTACGCCGCTGGCAGCACGGCAACCATCGCCAACGTCGGCACCCTGGTGATCGGCGCCAACGGCACCTACACCTTTACCCCGGCCGCCAATTACAACGGCAACGTGCCAACCGTGAGCTACACCGTCACCGACGGTTCCGGCAGCAATGTCACCTCGACCCTGACCATCAACGTCACCCCGGTCGACGACAACTTTACCGACGCCAACGAAACCGTCTCGACCCTGGAAGACACCGCCTTGACCGGCAGTGTCCTCACCGGCACGAGCAGCGTCGACGGCCCGGTCAGCGTGGTCAATTTCACCATCGGTGAAACCACCTACGCCGCCGGCAGCACGGCGACCATCGCCAACGTCGGCAGCCTGGTGATCGGCGCCAACGGGACTTACACCTTCACCCCGGCCGCCAACTACAACGGCAGCGTGCCGACCGTGAGCTACACCGTCACCGACGGCTCGGGCAGCAATGTCACTTCGACCCTGACCATCAGCGTCACCCCGGTCGACGACAACTTTACCGACGCCAACGAAATCGTCTCGACCCTGGAAGACACCGCCGTCACCGGCAGTGTGTTGACCGGCACCTCGAGCGTTGACGGCCCGGTCAGCGTGGTTAACTTCACCATCGGTGAAACCACCTACGCCGCCGGCAGCACGGCGACCATCGCCAACGTCGGCAGCCTGGTGATCGGCGCCAACGGCGCTTATACCTTCACCCCGGCCGCCAATTACAACGGCAGCGTGCCGACGGTCAGCTACACCGTCACCGACGGCTCCGGCAGCAATGTCACCTCGACCCTGAACATCAACGTCACCCCGGTCGATGACAGCTTCACCGACATCAGCGAAAGCGTGAGCACCGCTGAAGACACCGCCGTCACCGGCAGCGTCCTCAGTGGCACCTCGAGCGTTGACGGCCCGGTCAGCGTGGTTAACTTCACCATCGACGGTGTTGCTGGCACTTTCACCGCTGGCCAAACCGCGACCATCGCTAACGTCGGCACCCTGGTGATCGGCGCCAACGGGACCTATACCTTCACCCCGGCCGCCAACTACAACGGTACGGTGCCAACCGTCAGCTACACCGTCACCGACGGCTCGGGCAGCAACGTCACCTCGACCCTGACCATCAGCGTCACGCCGGTCGATGACAACTTCAGCGACATCAGCGAAAGCGTGACCACCGCCGAAGACACTGCCGTGACCGGCAGCGTCCTCACTGGTACGAGCAGCGTCGACGGTCCGGTCAGCGTGGTTAATTTCACCATCGACGGTGTTGCTGGCACTTTCACCGCCGGCCAGACCGCGACCATTGCCAACGTCGGCACCCTGGTGATCGCGGCGAACGGCACCTATACCTTTACGCCGGCCGAAAACTACAACGGCAGCGTGCCGACGGTGAGCTACACCGTCACCGACGGCTCGGGCAGCAATGTCACCTCGACCCTGACCATCAACGTCACCCCGGTCGACGACAGCTTCACCGACCTCAGCGAAAGCGTGAGCACCAACGAAGACACCGCCGTCACCGGCAGCGTCCTCAGTGGCACCTCGAGCGTCGACGGGCCAGTCAGCGTGGTCAATTTCACCATCGGTGAAACCACCTACGCCGCTGGCAGCACGGCAACCATCGCCAACGTCGGCAGCCTGGTGATCGCGGCGAACGGGACTTACACCTTCACCCCGGCCGCCAACTACAACGGCAGCGTGCCGACCGTGAGCTACACCGTCACCGACGGCTCCGGCAGCAACGTCACCTCGACCCTGACCATCGACGTCACGCCGGTCGATGACAGCTTTAGCGACATCAGCGAAAGCGTGACCACCAACGAAGACACCGCCGTCACCGGCAGCGTCCTCAGTGGCACCTCGAGCGTCGACGGTCCAGTCAGCGTGGTTAACTTCACCATTGGCGAAACCACCTACGCCGCTGGCAGCACGGCAACCATCGCCAACGTCGGCAGCCTGGTGATCGGCGCCAACGGCGCTTACACCTTCACCCCGGCCGCCAATTACAACGGCAGCGTGCCGACGGTCAGCTACACCGTCACCGACGGCTCCGGCAGCAACGTCACCTCGACCCTGACCATCAACGTCACGCCGGTCGATGACAGCTTCAGCGACCTCAGCGAAAGCGTGAGCACCGCCGAAGACACCGCCATGACCGGCAGCGTCCTCAGTGGCACCTCGAGCGTTGACGGCCCGGTCAGCGTGGTTAACTTCACCATCGACGGTGTTGCTGGCACTTTCACCGCTGGCCAAACCGCGACCATCGCTAACGTCGGCAGCCTGGTGATCGGCGCCAACGGGACCTATACCTTCACCCCCGCCGCCAACTACAACGGTACGGTGCCAACCGTCAGCTACACCGTCACCGACGGCTCCGGCAGCAACGTCACCTCGACCCTGACCATCGACGTTACCCCGGTCGATGACAGCTTCACCGACCTCAGCGAAAGCGTGAGCACCGCTGAAGACACCGCCGTCACCGGCAGCGTCCTCACCGGTACCTCGAGCGTCGATGGCCCGGTCAGCGTGGTCAATTTCACCATCGGTGAAACCACCTACGCCGCTGGCAGCACGGCAACCATCGCCAACGTCGGCAGCCTGGTGATCGGCGCCAACGGGACTTACACCTTCACCCCGGACGCCAATTACAACGGCAGCGTGCCGACGGTCAGCTACACCGTCACCGACGGCTCCGGCAGCAACGTCACCTCGACCCTGACCATCAACGTCACGCCGGTCGATGACAGCTTCACCGACATCAGCGAAAGCGTGAGCACCGCCGAAGACACCGCCGTCACCGGCAGCGTCCTCAGTGGCACCTCGAGCGTCGATGGGCCAGTCAGCGTGGTTAACTTCACCATTGGCGAAACCACCTACGCCGCTGGCAGCACGGCGACCATCGCCAACGTCGGCACCCTGGTGATCGGCGCCAACGGCACCTACACCTTCACCCCGGACGCCAATTACAACGGCAGCGTGCCGACCGTCAGCTACACCGTCACCGACGGCTCGGGCAGCAATGTCACCTCGACCCTGACCATCGACGTCACCCCGGTCGACGACAACTTTAGCGACATCAGCGAAAGCGTGAGCACCGCTGAAGACACCGCCTTGACCGGCAGTGTGTTGACCGGCACCTCGAGCGTCGACGGCCCGGTCAGCGTGGTCAACTTCACCATCGGTGAAACCACCTACGCCGCTGGCAGCACGGCGACCATCGCCAACG
>NZ_JAGYGG010000082.1:0-3937 GCF_019947335.1 Pseudomonas sp. BF-R-24 | reverse complement strand
GGGTCAGACAACATTGATGGTGACTGATCCACCGCTTTCGCGAGCAAGCCCGCTCCCACAGGGATTTGTGCCAAGCCTCTAATTTCTGCCAATACCTATAACAAGAAACCGGAGAACCACCATGTCGTTAAGCGTGTTCGACCTGTTCAAGATTGGCATCGGCCCCTCCAGTTCCCACACCGTCGGCCCGATGCGTGCCGCTGCGCGCTTCGCCGAAGGTTTGCGCCGCGAAAACCTGCTTGAAGCCACCGCCTGCGTCAAAGTCGAGCTGTATGGTTCGCTTGGTGCCACCGGCAAGGGCCACGGCAGTGACAAGGCTGTGCTGCTCGGCCTGGAAGGCGAACACCCGGACACCGTGGATACAGAGACCGTCGCCGCGCGCCTGCAAGAGATTCGCGGCAACGGCCGCTTGAACCTGCTCGGCGAACACAGCATTGCGTTCAACGAGAAAGAACACCTGGCGATGATTCGCAAACCGTTGGCCTATCACCCCAACGGCATGATTTTCCGCGCCTTCGACGCCGCGGGCCTGCAGATCCGCAGCCGCGAGTACTACTCGGTCGGCGGCGGTTTTGTGGTCGATGAAGACGCCGCCGGCGCCGACCGCATCGTCGAAGACGCCACCCCCCTGACCTTTCCGTTCAAAAGCGCCAAGGATCTTCTCGGTCATTGCGTCAAATACGGGCTGTCCATCAGCCAAGTGATGTTGACCAACGAAAGCGCCTGGCGTCCGGAAGCGGAAACCCGCGCCGGCCTGCTTAAAATCTGGCAAGTGATGCAGGACTGCGTCGCCGCCGGATGCCGCAATGAAGGCATCCTGCCCGGTGGGCTGAAGGTCAAGCGCCGGGCCGCCGCACTGCATCGGCAATTGTGCAAGAACCCGGAATCGTCGTTGCGCGATCCCCTGTCGGTGCTGGACTGGGTCAACCTCTACGCGCTGGCCGTCAACGAGGAGAACGCCAACGGTGGGCGCGTCGTAACGGCACCCACCAATGGTGCAGCGGGGATCATTCCAGCGGTATTGCACTACTACATGCGCTTTATCCCGGGCTCCAATGACGACGGCGTGGTGCGATTCCTGCTGACCGCCGCGGCCATCGGCATTCTGTACAAGGAAAACGCCTCGATCTCCGGCGCCGAAGTCGGCTGTCAGGGTGAAGTCGGCGTCGCCTGCTCGATGGCCGCCGGTGCCTTGTGCGAAGTACTCGGCGGCAGCGTGCAGCAAGTGGAAAACGCCGCGGAAATCGGCATGGAACACAACCTCGGATTGACCTGCGACCCGATTGGCGGGCTGGTGCAAGTGCCTTGCATCGAGCGCAACGCCATGGGCTCGGTCAAAGCCATCAATGCGGTGCGCATGGCGCTGCGCGGCGATGGACAACACTTCGTCTCCCTCGACAAGGTCATCCGCACCATGCGCCAGACCGGCGCCGACATGAAAAGCAAATACAAGGAAACCGCCCGTGGCGGTTTGGCGGTCAACATTATCGAGTGCTGATGCGCGCTCATCTGCACCCTTTTTCAGGAGCTGAATATGTCCACCGAACAACTGTTGAAAACTCCGTTGCACGCACTGCACATCGAACTCGGCGCCCGCATGGTGCCCTTCGCCGGCTACGACATGCCCGTGCAGTACCCGCTGGGCGTGATGAAAGAACACCAGCACACCCGCGACCAGGCGGGGTTGTTCGATGTCTCGCACATGGGCCAGATTCGCCTGACCGGCGCCAATGCCGCCAAGGCCCTGGAAACCCTGGTGCCTGTGGACATCATCGACCTGCCAGTGGGCATGCAACGCTACGCGATGTTCACCAATGCGACGGGCGGCATCCTCGATGACCTGATGGTCGCCAACCTGGGTAATGACGAACTGTTCCTGGTGGTCAACGCCGCCTGCAAGGACCAGGACCTGGCACATCTGCGCAAGCACATTGGCGACCAGTGCACGATCGAACCGCTGTTCGAAGAGCGCGCCCTGCTCGCCCTGCAAGGCCCGGCTGCAGTGACCGTGCTTGCACGTCTGGCCCCTGAAGTGGCGAAGATGACTTTCATGCAGTTCGCCCGCGTGAAGCTGCTGGGCGTGGACTGCTTTGTCAGCCGTTCGGGTTACACCGGTGAAGACGGTTTCGAAATTTCCGTACCCGCCACCAATGCCGAAGCCCTGGCTCGCGCCCTGCTCGCTGAAGCCGAAGTGGCCGCCATCGGCCTGGGCGCCCGCGACTCCCTGCGCCTGGAAGCGGGTTTGTGCCTGTACGGCCACGACATGAACACCGACACCACCCCGATCGAAGCGAGCCTGCTGTGGGCGATCTCCAAGCCACGTCGCGCTGATGGCGCACGGGCCGGCGGCTTCCCTGGCGCCGAAAGCGTATTCGCCCAGCAACAGGCAGGCGTGAGCCGCAAACGTGTAGGTCTGCTACCACAGGAACGTACACCCGTGCGCGAAGGCGCCGAGATCGTCAACGAAGCCGGTGACATCATCGGCAGCGTCTGCAGCGGCGGTTTCGGGCCAACCCTGGGCGGCCCGCTAGCCATGGGTTACGTCGACAGCGCTTACATCGCACTGGACACACCGGTCTGGGCGATCGTTCGTGGGAAAAAGGTGCCTTTGCTTGTAAGCAAAATGCCATTTGTTCCACAACGCTACTATCGCGGCTGATTGAATGTTCCTATAAGTAACGCGGTTGCGTTAACGGTGCACTAATGTGTAACGCAACCGCCATAAAATAGTGCATTGTTTGGCTATAAGCTTCGATTATGAACTTTGCTTATAACGATCGAAAACAATTGAACAAGGTTAGTGAATAAGGCCCCACTAGTGGACTTACTTTGCCATCAACCTGAGGAAATACGGGGCCTACACGGGGCTTGTTTTTTCTCCCGTAGTTGGCGTAGAGTTTGTTCACTGTGTTTGCATGGGTCGCTTGGAATCGTGACCTGGGCAGTAGCCTACAAGTTAGCTACATCCCGTTCGACGTCTTCTTACTCTCCTGCAACCAGCCCCAGTACTCTTTCATGAGAAGGAGACTGTCATTAATTTTTGCGTCAAAGGAAATAAGAAATGTCCCAACGTCAGAGCGGTACCGTCAAGTGGTTTAACGACGAGAAAGGTTTTGGTTTTATCACTCCTGAAAGCGGTCCGGATCTGTTCGTGCATTTCCGCGCCATCCAGGGCAACGGCTTCAAGAGCCTGAAAGAAGGCCAGAAAGTGACTTTCATCGCCGTGCAGGGCCAGAAAGGCATGCAGGCTGACGAAGTACAAGCAGAAGCCTAATCTTCTGTAACGAAAAAGCCCCTGATGCTGACATCAGGGGCTTTTTTGTGCGCGTAAATCCGTAAAATGGCTTCTTTTTCGCCGAGAGCCTGCCATGTCGAAACACCTGCTTACCCCCCAGGGCGACTTTCCTGCCGCTGGCCTGGGTCGTCGCCTGGCAGCCATGTTCTATGATTTCCTGCTGTGTACCGCCCTGCTGATCGTCACCAGCGGCATCTACAAGATGATCCAGATGGCGATCATCGGCGAAGAAAGGATGCGCACCCTTACCGAAGCCGGGGCGCTGGACGGCGATCCCCTGCTCTCCACGGTCCTGCTGTTCGTATTGTTCGGCTTCTTCGCCAAATTCTGGACCTGGTCCGGTCAGACCCTGGGCATGCAGGTCTGGTGCATCCGCGTACAGAATGCCGATGGCTCGTCCATCAGCCTGTGGCAGGCGCTGCTGCGCTTTGTGGTGTCGATTGCTTCGTTGCTGTGTGTTGGCCTGGGATTCTTCTGGTCGCTGTTCGACAAACAGAAACGCAGCTGGCATGACATCTACTCCAATACCGAACTGGTGCGGATTCCGAAGAAGACCAAGTAATCCCTGAACACACAAACCAATGTGGGAGCGGGCTTGCTCGCGAAGGCGTGGTGTCAGCTGATATCAATGCTGCCTGACCC
>NZ_JAGYGG010000081.1:0-5201 GCF_019947335.1 Pseudomonas sp. BF-R-24 | reverse complement strand
GTGGTCGAGGCAGGCCTGGTTGCAACCGATGCAGGTGTTGATTTCATCGGCACGACCTTCAGCGGCTTTGTTGACGAAATCCGGGTCGGCGAGAAATGGCCGTGCCATGGACACCATGTCGGCATCGAAGTAGCGGTGCTGCGTCTGGACCGGATCGATCCGCTGATCAGCGGCAACAAATGGTTCAAGCTCATCGAACACCTGAAGACCGCCGACCGTCTGGGTGCCGAAGGCATCATCAGTCTCGGTGGCGCGCACTCCAATCATCTCCACGCGTTGGCGGCGGCGGGCAAGCGATTCGGCTTTTCCACCGTCGGCCTGTTGCGCGGGCATCCTCAGCAAACCCCGACGGTCAAGGACTTGCAGGCGTTCGGCATGGAGTTGCACTGGCTGGGCTACGCAGGCTATCGAGCGAGGCATGAAGCGGGTTTCTGGCAACCCTGGCAAACCCGTTATCCGACATTGCATCCGGTGCCTGAAGGCGGAGGTGGATTACCCGGTGCTGAAGGTTGCATGCAATTGCGGGCCAGGGTTTGTACCCAATTGGCGGGCTTGGGCTGGAATAACTATGACGGCTGGTGGCTGGCCTGCGGAACCGGCACGACCCTGGCCGGCCTGGTGCTGGCCGAAGCGGGGAATCATCCGGTATATGGTGCCCTGGCGGTGCCTGATGACCACGGGGTGGCGCAGCAGGTCGAGAGGATCGTGCAGGAAGCGGGTGTGGTCGATGTGGTGTATGAACTGTTCGAGGCCAGTCGCGGCGGGTTTGCCAAGGTTGATCCGTTGCTGCTCGACTTCATCGAAAAGACCGGGCAGGCCAGCGGCATTCCCCTGGAGCCGCTGTACACCGGTAAGGCACTCATGGCCCTCAAGCAACAAGTGGAGGCGGGCAAGTTCGCCCGTGGTACGCGGCTGATCTTTGTCCACACCGGCGGTTTGCAGGGGTGGCGGGGATTGAGTTCAAAAAACTGAGCGGTGCTGCGATCCAGTGTGGAAGCGGGCTTGCTCGCGAAGGCGGAGTATCAGTCGATTTTGTATAGCCTGACACACTGCCTTCGCGAGCAAGCCCGCTCCCACATTGGAGTTCATTGGTCTGAGAGATCGCGGTTCACGCGCGTGGGCATCATCCGCAGCAATGTGTTATCGCCCACCACATAATGGTGATACAGCCCGGCCACGGCATGCAGGCCGATCAGCCAATAGCCGATAGTGCCGCCGAGCTCATGCCAGCCCTGGAGCTGTTTGGCCAGGTCCTTGTTTTCCGCGACCAGCATCGGCAGGTCGACACCGTAGAACATCACCTGATTGCCTTTGGCGCTGGTGACCAGCCAGCCGAGAATCGGCGTGACGATCATGAAAATGTACAGCGCCCAGTGCATCAGCCTGGCCAGTGTCGTTTGCCAGTGCGGCGAGGCCGGGAAGATCTGCGGCGCCGGGCCGAGGCTGCGTGCGAACAATCGCAGCCAGACCAGAACGAATACGGTCAGGCCGAGCATGAAGTGTGATTCGACGATCAGCGTGCGCGCGCCACTGCCCTTGGGAAAGAATCCGCGAAACTCGATACAGGCGTAAACCAGCACCAGCAGGACCAGCATCAGCCAATGCAGCGCGATCGATACGGTGCTGTAGCGCGACTCAGAGTTTTTCCACGGCATGGGGTGTTCCTCAGAGGTCCGGTTTAAAGCCACCGTTCTTGTCCGACGGTGTGCGTTAACTGTAATCCTGTTTCACCGGATTTGCCTGAGGCGATTGGTCGCTGGGTGTTCTGGTTCGGGTAAAGGCAGAGAAAAACCTTGTAGGAGCGAGCTTGCTCGCGATGGAGTGTCAGATACATTGATGTCGACTGACACACCATCGCGAGCAAGCTCGCTCCTACAGGAGGGGGGCGTTGCGTTTTTTAGCTCGACTGTGGCATTTCGCCGTTGGCCAGGCGCTTGTTGATGTCGGCGATCACTTCCGGCAGATCGGTGATGGTGTCGATCATGTAATGCGGGCGTGAACCTTCGAACATCCCGTGGATGCGCTTGCGCTCGCTGTCCAGTCGGTCGCAGCCCAAGGCGCGATAGCCTTCGTAGTCCAGGCCCAGGGCGTTGCCCGAGCAGATCAGCGCAACGGTCCACATGCCGGCGCGGCGACCCTCGAGAATGCCCGGCACGGTGTCATCGATCTTCACGCACGCGGCGACATCGTCGATGCCCAGGGCGATGACGTTGGCCAGCGCCTGGGCGGGCCATGGGCGACCATTCGGGACTTCGTCGGTGGCGACCACGTGGTCGGCCACGTAACCGTTGGTGGCGGCCAGTTCGACCACCTTGTCCATGACCTGTTTCGGGTAACCGGAGCAGGAACCGATCTTGATCCCTTGCTGACGCAGGTTGGCGATGGTCTCCAGCGCGCCCGGGATCAGTGCCGAGTGTTCGGCGATTTTTTCGATCTGCAGTGGCATGAAGCGTTGGTAAATCGCGGTGACGTCATCGTCGGTCGGCGTGCGGCCGAACACTTTGCGATAACGCTCGGCAACTTCCGGCAGATCGCACAGGGTGCGGATATGGTCCCACTTGCCCATGCCCATCGGGCCACGGGCTTCTTCGATGGACACCTGGACATCGAACTCGGCGAAAGCCTCGACGAAAATCTGCGTCGGGGCGAAGGAGCCGAAGTCGACCACGGTGCCGGCCCAGTCGAGGATGGCGGCTTGCAGTTTGGTTGGGTTGGCGTAGTTCATGGTGATCAAATCCTGTGGCAACTGGCTGATAGGGGAGCTGCTTTGGTTTGGGTGGGAGCGGGCTTGCTCGCGAAGGCGGTGTATCAGCCGGCATAAATGTCGAATGCCAGACCCTCTTCGCGAGCAAGCCCGCTCCCACAGGGGAATACGGTGGAGCTTAGATCTCTAACACTTCCATCTCGCGCAGTACCTCGCCAATCGCGGCCACCGCTTCGCGCATTTGCGCCGGGTTGACATGACCGATGCAGCCGACGCGGAAGGTTTCGACCTGGGTCAGTTTGCCGGGGTAGAGGATGTAGCCCTTGGCCTTGACCCGCTCGTAGAATTCTTTGAACGCGTAGCGCGGATCTTTCGGGGCGTGGAAGGTGGCGATGATCGGCGCCTGGATAGCCGCCGGCAGGAAGCTGCGCAGCCCCAGTTTGCCCATTTCTTCCATCAATGCCTGGCAGTTGGCGGCGTAGCGTTCGTGCCGCGCCGGCAAGCCGCCTTCTTCGTTGTATTGCAGCAGGGCTTCGTGCAGCGCCGCGACCACATGGGTCGGCGGGGTGAAGCGCCACTGGCCGGTCTTGGCCATGTAGGCGTGCTGGTCCTGCAAGTCCATCGCCAGCGAATGCGAGTTGCCGGCGGCGCTGGCCAGGGATTCTTTGCGAGCGAAGACAAAACCCATGCCCGGCACGCCCTCCAGGCATTTACCCGAGGCGGCGATCAGTGCGTCGAACGGCACTTGCTGCGCATCCACTGGCAGGGCGCCGAAGGAGCTCATGGCGTCGATGATCAGGCGCTTGCCGTGTTGCGCCACTACTTGGGCGATCTCTGGCAGCGGATTGAGGATGCCGGTACTGGTTTCGCAGTGAATCAGGGCGACATGGGTAATGTCTTGATCGGCACGTAGCAGGCGGTCGACGTCGGCGGCGGTGGTCGGCTCATCTTCTGCGGTTTCGAAGGTACTGAAGGAGCGGCCCAGTACTTCGCAGATTTTTGCCAGGCGTTTGCCGTAGGCGCCGTTGATCAGGACCAGAATCTTGCCGTCCCGAGGCACCAGCGTGCCGATCGCTGCCTCGACCGCGAAGGTGCCGCTGCCTTGCAAAGGCACGCAGTGGTGGGTGGCAGCGCCGTTGATGATGGCCAGCAGTTGCTCGCAGAGGCTGGCGGTCAGTTGATTGAAGCGGTCATCCCATGAACCCCAGTCGATCATCATCGCCTGACGGGTGCGGGGCGACGTGGTCAACGGGCCGGGGGTGAGCAGGATGGGTTCGGCAG
Source organism: Pseudomonas sp. BF-R-24 (assembly GCF_019947335.1). Lineage (NCBI taxonomy): Bacteria > Pseudomonadati > Pseudomonadota > Gammaproteobacteria > Pseudomonadales > Pseudomonadaceae > Pseudomonas > Pseudomonas sp. BF-R-24. The sequence goes on along the minus strand of NZ_JAGYGG010000081.1, from coordinate 1,216 downwards.
TACTCATTCTCGTGTCCTCGCAATCGATGGGATGAAGCTACGGGGCCTAAATTGCAATTTGCCGTGTTATCAATCAAATTGTTTATTGTTATGCCAGCCATCAGTGAGGGTTATTCATGAACCTGTTTCAGCTCCGCGCCTTCGATGCCGTGGCCCGGGAAGGCAGTTTTACCCGGGCGGCGGCGCGGCTGTTCATCAGCCAGCCGGCGGTCACCGGGCACATCAAGGCCCTGGAGGAGCACTACCAGATCACCCTGCTGCGCCGCACCGCCCGACGGGTGGAGCTGACGGAGGAGGGCACCAAACTGGCGGCAATCACCCGGGCGATGTTCGGCCTGGCCGAAGAGGCGCAGGTGATGCTCGAAGCCAACCGGCAATTGCTGACCGGGCGTCTGGAGGTGGCGGCGGACGGCCCGCACATGGTCATGCCCATGCTCGCCAGCCTGCGGGCGCGCTATCCGGGGATCACGGTGAACTTGCGCCTGGGCAACGCCCAGGAAACCCTGGCGGCGCTGCTGTCCGAACATGCCGACGTGGCGGTGCTGACCGAGGTCGAGCCGCGCAAGGGCCTGCATCTGCAGGCGCTGAACGAATCGCGGATTTGCGCACTGGTGCCCGACGGGCATCCTTGGGCGCAGAAGACTAAAGGCGTGCAGCTCAAGGAACTGGATCAGGTGATCATGGTGCTGCGCGAACCGAGTTCGATTACCCGGCGCACCTTCGATGAGGCTTGCGCCCAGGCCAAGGTCAATCCACGGGTGTTGCTGGAACTGGACAGCCGCGAAGCGGTGACCGAGGCGGTGGCCGCCGAACTGGGCGTGGGGGTGGTGTCGTCGGTGGAGGTCAGCCACGATCCACGGGTGGCGGCGGTGCCGATCATTGGCGAGGGGTTGGTGAATCGGCACATGATTGGCTGTATGGAGCGGCGGCGGGATTTGCGCTTGATTCAGGCGTTTTTCGGGTTGGCACCCGTCAGGTAGACCGAAGCGCGGCCTTCGCGAGCAAGCCCGCTCCCACATTTGATCGGTGTAGATCACAAATTCTGTATCCGACACAAATCCAGTGTGGGAGCGGGCTTGCTCGCGAAGGGGCCGGACCTGCTTACATAAGACTCTCGCGCACCATCTCAAGAAAAGTCGCCACCACCCGCCGTGAACTCTGCTCGCGCAAGCACACCAACGTCTCGGTCAACCGCCGCTTGCAATCGATAATCGGC
>NZ_JAGYGG010000080.1:0-5483 GCF_019947335.1 Pseudomonas sp. BF-R-24 | reverse complement strand
GGCTTGCTCGCGAAAGCGGTGGATCAGTCACCATCAATGTTGTCTGACCCACCGCTTTCGCGAGCAAGCCCGCTCCCACAAGGGGATATACGGTGTTCTTGAGAGGGGCGAGCAAACCCGCCCCCTCATTGGTTTAAGCGTAGCTTTCGATCGACGGGCAGGCGCAGACCAGGTTGCGGTCGCCGAACACGTTGTCGACGCGACCGACCGGTGGCCAGTACTTGCCTTCGATCAGCGACGCAACCGGGTAAACCGCTTGTTCACGGCTGTACGGGTGCGACCACTCGCCAACCAGTTCCTTGGCGGTGTGCGGCGCGTTCTTCAGCGGGTTGTCGTCCTTGTCCAGCGTGCCATTTTCCACTGCGCGGATTTCTTCGCGGATGCGGATCATGGCGTCGCAGAAGCGGTCCAGTTCTTCCTTGGATTCGCTTTCGGTCGGCTCGATCATCAGCGTGCCGGCCACCGGGAACGACATGGTCGGGGCGTGGAAGCCGAAGTCGATCAGACGCTTGGCGACGTCATCGACGCTGATGCCGCTGCTGTCTTTCAGTGGACGCAGGTCGAGGATGCACTCGTGCGCCACCAGGCCGTTGCTGCCGGTGTACAGCACTGGATAGTGCTCTTCCAGGCGACGGGAGATGTAGTTGGCATTGAGGATCGCCAGCTGCGAAGCACGCTTGAGGCCCGCGCCACCCATCATACGAATGTACATCCAGGTGATCGGCAGGATGCTCGCGCTGCCGAACGGTGCCGCGCAAACGGCGCCTTCCTTGCGCTCCATCTGTGCGTGGCCCGGCAGGAATGGCGCCAGGTGCGATTTCACACCGATCGGGCCGACGCCCGGGCCGCCACCACCGTGGGGGATGCAGAAGGTCTTGTGCAGGTTCAGGTGCGAAACGTCGCCGCCGAACTTGCCCGGGGCACAGAGGCCGACCATGGCGTTCATGTTGGCGCCGTCGATGTACACCTGGCCGCCGTTGTCATGAATGATGCCGCAGATTTCGCGGATGCCTTCTTCGAACACGCCGTGGGTCGACGGGTAGGTGATCATCAGCGCGGCGAGGTGTTCGCGGTGCTCGATGGCCTTGGCACGCAGGTCTTCGATGTCGACGTTGCCACGGGCATCGCACGCGGTGACGACCACGCGCATGCCGGCCATTTGTGCGGTGGCCGGGTTGGTGCCGTGGGCCGACGACGGGATCAGGCAGATGTCGCGACGGTCTTCGCCACGGCTCTGGTGGTAGGCACGGATCGCCAGCAGACCTGCGTATTCACCCTGGGAGCCGGCGTTCGGTTGCAGGGACACCGAGTCATAACCGGTGGCGGCGCAGAGCATCGCTTCCAGCTCGTCGGTCAATTGCTGGTAGCCGACGCTTTGCTCGGCCGGGGCGAATGGGTGCAGGGCACCGAACTCGGCCCAGGTCACCGGGATCATTTCGCTGGCGGCGTTGAGTTTCATGGTGCACGAACCCAGCGGGATCATGGTGCGGTCCAGCGCCAGGTCCTTGTCCGCCAGTTTGCGCAGGTAGCGCATCAGCTCGGTTTCCGAGTGATAGCGGTTGAACACCGGGTGGCTGAGGATCGGCGACTGACGCACCAGCGTGGCCGGGATGGCGCTCTGCACCGAGGCGGCGAGGGCGGCGAAGTCCGGCAGGGCCTTGCCGTCGGACAGCAGGCTCCACAGGGTTTCAACGTCGGCCTGAGTGGTGGTTTCGTCCAGGGACAGGCCCAGGCGCTCGCCATCGACCACGCGCAGATTGATGCGCTGGGCGTGTGCCTTGTCGTGCAGGGCGGCGGTTTGCGCGCCGGCCTTCACCGTCAGGGTGTCGAAGAAGCTCGCCTGCTCGACGCTCAGGCCCAGTGCGCTCAAGCCTTTGGCCAGGATTGCAGTCAGGTGATGCACGCGATTGGCGATTTGCGTCAGGCCTTTCGGACCGTGGTACACGGCGTACATGCTGGCGATGTTGGCCAGCAGTACTTGCGCGGTGCAGATGTTGCTGGTGGCTTTCTCGCGGCGGATGTGTTGCTCGCGGGTCTGCATGGCCAGGCGCAGGGCCGGGTTGCCGAAGCGGTCTACCGAAACACCGACCAGACGGCCCGGCATGTCACGTTTGAACGCGTCCTTGGTGGAGAAGTACGCCGCGTGCGGGCCACCGAAGCCCAGCGGCACGCCGAAGCGCTGTGCACTGCCGATGGCCACGTCGGCGCCGAATTCGCCCGGCGCAGTCAGCACGGTCAGGGCCAGCAGATCGGCAGCCACGGCGACGAGGGCGTTGGCAGCGTGGAAGCGTTCGGTCAGCTCGCGGTAATCGAACACGTCACCGTTGCTCGCCGGGTATTGCAGCAGAGCGCCGAAGAACGGCGTCACGTCGCTCAGTTCACGCTCGTCGCCCACCACCACGTCGATGCCCAGAGGCTCGGCACGGGTGCGCAGTACGTCGAGGGTCTGCGGGTGGCAATGCACGGAGGCGAAGAAAGCGTGGCTGCTTTTGTTCTTGCTCAGGCGTTTGCAGAAGGTCATGGCTTCGGCAGCGGCGGTGGCTTCGTCGAGCAGCGAGGCGTTGGCGATCGGCAGGCCGGTGAGGTCGCTGATCAGGGTCTGGAAGTTCAGCAGCGCTTCGAGACGACCCTGGGAAATTTCTGGCTGGTACGGGGTGTAGGCGGTGTACCAGGCCGGGTTTTCCAGCAGGTTGCGCAGGATCGGCGACGGCGTGTGGGTGCCGTAGTAACCCTGGCCGATGAAGGTCTTGAACAGCTGGTTTTTAGTCGCGATGGACTTGATCAAGGCCAGGGCATCGGCTTCGCTCAAGCCGTCTTCCAGGCCGAGGACGCTGGTGCCCTTGATGCTGTCGGGAATCACGCTGGCGCTCAGGGCTTCCAGGGAGTCGAAACCGAGGCTGTTGAGCATGGCTTGCTCGTCACCGGCGCGCGGGCCGATGTGACGGGCGATGAATTCGTTGGCAGTGGTCAAATTGATCTGGGTCATGTCGGTGCTCCTCAGGCTTCGGCTTGGGCTTTGATCAGGCGGTCGTAGGCGTCCTGATCCAGCAGTTGGCCGACAGCGGCGGCGTCGCTTGGTTTGAAACGGAAGAACCAGCCTTCGCCTAGCGGATCTTCGTTGACCAGTTCAGGGCTGCTGTCGAGCGCCGGGTTCACTTCCAGCACTTCGCCGTCCAGCGGCATGTACACGCCGCTTGCAGCCTTTACCGATTCCACGGTGGCGGCTTCGGCGCCTTTGTCGTAGGACTGCAGCTCAGGCAGTTGAACGAAAACCACGTCGCCCAGGGCGTTCTGTGCGAAAGCGGTGATGCCGACCGTGACGCTGCCGTCAGCTTCGGTGCGCAGCCATTCGTGATCTTCAGTAAAACGCAACTCGCTCATGGAAACTCCTAAGGGGCCAGACTCGTCTGGTGGACGCGATTGAAGGCTTGGGCAATGCCCAGGTTATGGAGGACTACATAGCAAGAACGCGGCCAACGTTATTTTTATTGTTATTGATCAATGATTTAGGTGGTTTCGACAAACACTGAAATTCACTCGTTGTAGCGAAATCGATACGGTATATGTCAAGGATAAAAGCCGAGGTGGATCAAAGCCTTGCACGGCCGTGATCGGAGAGGGGTGTAGCGATATCGTTCCGCTGTAGCGCTTTCAGTACAGGTGGAGGTCGTTTTTGGCGCGATTTATCGGCTGACGGAGAACCTGTGGGAGCGGGCTTGCTCGCGAAAGCGGTGTGTCAGTCGATATCAATGCTGCCTGACACTACGCCTTTGCGAGCAAGCCCGCTCCCACATTGACCGAGTGTGGTTCAGGCCTTGCTCGGAATCCCGTACTTGCGCAACCGATGGGCAATCGCCGTGTGGGAGGTTTGCAGCCGGGTCGCGAGTTGCCGGGTCGAGGGGTAGCTGGCGTAGAGTTTTTCCAGCAGGGTTTTCTCGAACTCGTCCATGGCCTGTTCCAGGCTGTCGACGTCATGGTCGCCCTGGCGGGCTACCGAGGTGCCGGCGATGTCGAGGTCGCCGATGTCCACCAGGCTGCTTTCACAGATCGCCGCGGCGCGGAAAATCACGTTCTGCAATTGCCGCACGTTGCCTGGCCAGCGGTTGCCCAGCAGCGCCGGGTAAGTGCCCGGCGCCAGGCGACAGACCGGTCGCTGGATCTGCGCACAGGCCTGCTGCATGAAGTAGCGGGCCAGCAGCAGGATGTCCTGGCCGCGCTCGCGCAGGGGCGGCACTTCGACGTTGAGGACGTTGAGGCGATAGAACAGGTCCTCGCGGAACAGGCCTTCGCTGACCATTTTTTCCAGGTCACGGTGGGTGGCGCTGAGGATCCGTACGTTGACCTTGACCTCACGGTCACCGCCGACCCGGCGAAAACTGCCGTCGTTGAGGAAACGCAGCAATTTGGCCTGCAAGTACGGCGACATCTCGCCGATTTCATCGAGAAACACCGTGCCCTGGTTGGCCAGTTCCATCAAACCGGGTTTGCCACCCCGTTGTGCGCCGGTGAAGGCGCCGGGGGCGTAGCCGAACAGTTCACTTTCGGCGAGGTTCTCCGGCAATGCCGCGCAGTTCAACGCCAGAAAGGGTGAGCTGTGCCGGGCGCTGATGGCGTGGCAGGCGCGGGCCACCAGTTCCTTGCCGGTGCCGGTTTCGCCCTGGATCAGCAACGGTGCGTCGAGGGCCGCCACCCGCTGAGCACGCGCCTTGAGGGTGCGGATCACCGGGGACTCGCCGAGCAGGGCATCGAAACCTTCGGCGTGGTCATGGTGCAGCGCGGACAGGCGTTCGCCGATGCGGTTCGGTTGGTACAGGGTCAGCAGGGCGCCGGCGTCGGTGATCGGTGTGGCGTCGAGCAACAGGGTCTGGCCGTTGACGGTGATTTCCCGCAGCGGCAGGCGAAAGCCGTGTTCGAGCAGGGTGTCGAGCAAGGCCGGGTCGGCAAACAGGTCGGCCACGCTTTCACCGTCCGGTTCGCGGCCGTACAGGGCGATCAGGGCCGGGTTGGCCAGCAGCACCTTGCCGTCACTGTCCAGTGCCAGTACCGGGTCGGTCATGGCTGCGAGCAACGCGTCGAGCTGCAGGTGCCGGCGCTGGCCGGGCAGGATGTCGACCACCGTCACCGCTTGCACGCCACGCACGCTGAACAGGGCATCGCGCAGTTCCTCGAGAACTTGCGGGCTCAGCGTCGGGGCGTCGATATAAACATTGGGCGGGACCATTTCCACCGCATCCAGGTTCAGATTGCGCCCGCCGAGCAGGGCCAGGACTTCCTGGGTGATACCGACGCGGTCGATGAAGCTGACGTGGATACGCATGGGGCGGTCTTGGGTTCTGCAGTGCGAAGGGTGGCAAGTATGCCTTGGGGCGGGCTAATGGTGAAATTTTGAAACGGATTTGCGAGTGCCCACCGAACCAATGTGGGAGCGGGCTTGCTCGCGAAAGCGTCGTGTCAGACACCATCGTTGGCGACTGATACACCGC